>CAYRBD010000079.1:0-15738 GCA_964422465.1 uncultured Chitinophagaceae bacterium | reverse complement strand
GGGTAACGGCTTCTTTTTCAGGAAGTTTATGGTCTCCGATCAGGCGATTGGCCCAGGTATTGGTTACAGCAATTTCGATTTCGTTTTTACCTTGTTTAAGAGCAGCCGAAATAGAAGTCCGGTATGGGAAAGTCCAAATTACACCACAATCCACTCCATTAACTTTAACGTTAGCAATATTTGCAATTTTTCCCAGATCCAGCCAAACCTTATTTCCTTCATTGTAAGGAGTATGCCAATTAAAAGTGGTGTAATAGTGAGCTGTACCCGAATAATAACGAATTCTTTCGTCCTTGTTTTCAGACCAATCCTGAAGATTTTTCCAAACCAAACTACTGTCAAAATCCAGATACTTTGATTGAAAACGTACCTGCCAGGGCTCATTAATAGATTGCGCTTCCCGGCTTAAAGGCCAGTTTGTTCCTTCTCTCTCCGATGTTTTAACGGTTGGCTGCTCCAATATAACAAAAAGAGAGCCATTGGGAGGCAGCTTGACGGGTACTACAGTACGCCCCTTTTCGATTTTCCATTCTTTGGCCTTCCATTTTTCATCGGTAACCGCATTGTATAACTCCGGCACTTTCCCTGAAACCCGTAAGGAGAGTTGAACAATCCTTGTGCTATCCAGTTGGTTAGCCACGAAATAAATATCTTTATCTTCGGACTTACGATGGGTCCAGGCGATATTTTTCGCATATTCATTCCGGCTATTCCGGGCAATAAAATCTTTTTCTATGCCTAACTCCTCCAGGGAGGAAAGCGTAAAGGGTCCCTTTATGATACGTCCCTTCCCTATTTTCTTTTCATAAAAAACACCTGAAGCAGTTTCTATCTTCTGGAAGTTTCCGCCCAGTAATTTAGCTCCCAATCTATTAATCTTCCGATCCTGTTTCCCACTTTGATCCAGACCAGGCACCTGTACCGGCTGGTTCTTCATCAAAACAACAGCTCCGGATTTCACCCATTGTAACAAACGCTCTCCTACCGCCACCGGCATTAAGTTTCCTTCCGGTTGCATACGTCTTTCACCCGGAAAGACCAGTAAACGATATTTCATTCCCCCCGGAAATTCTATTTTACCCTCTTTTACTTTTCCCAGCCGTAATAAGGCATCTTCATTAAAGGAATCATAATGATACCCACGAAGTGGATTTATCCAGTTCGCAGGATTATAAATATTCGCTGATGAAGTTACATCATGTGGAATATGTTGCAACGGTTCTCCCTTATTATCCAATCTTTTTTTCTCCTGTTCCAACCTCTTTTCCCCAAAAAGTCCCGGTAATACCGGCAGGAGCCTGTCGGGGGTAAGTCCGCGTCTGGGTACCCCCGAACCTGTATAGGCAGCAATATCAACTACAGGGTGGCCTTCCTGCAGAAGTTTCTGACAACGCTGGGTATAATCTACCCAGGCATGCCCAGGCTTCCACCAGGTCTGGTCTCTCTGAAAATATAAACCAACGTCATTTAAAGTCATCCCCGGCTTATGATCCAACCAGGGATTTTCGGCAAATACATGATAGACAATCTGGTTTATCCCCAAAGCGAAATTCCGGTCTAAAAGTGTCTTTAACATGCCGGGATGTTCATCCCATTCAATACGTAACTCAGTAAAACTTTCAGCACTAATAATATTCTTTCCATAAATATGACCGCCGGAAATGGCATCTAAAATATCATTGGGTTTATCATGTGTCAGACTCCTCAGCCAAAACTCTCCCATAGGGATATCCACTTCCTTAAATTGAGAAAGGTTATCACTTACCATAGTCGGGGCCACACTTTCTGCACTAAACAGAACGCCCTTCTCATGCGCCAGATTACGAAGAGTTCCAAAAAAATTATCGGTAATCAGCGCGGCAATGGTTTTTCTCACATCATACAGAAAGCGTTCTGATGTTTCGGCGCTTTCCACAGGAACCCCTGCCATAACCGGTAAATAGGGCAAAGGATCATATCCACAATATTTTTCAAAGGCTTCACGAAAAACCGGCGACCAGTTCTGGCTGCCACATTCCCAGCTGTCCACATGAAAATCTTTAAGCACTTTTGACGCCAATCCCTTTCCTGCTTTTTCAAATACTTCCCCATACCAATGATCAAATTGCAACTTTACGGCTTTGGGATTAAACTTGTCACACTCCAGCCCTTTTGCTGCTCCTCCGGTAGCGTTTTGTTGGCCGGTAGAAGTATGCCCCATTCTCAAAATAGTCCAATCCCCTTTAGGTATTTGCCAGTGTAAATGACCATTGGAATCTAAATGACTTGTAATATTAATTATTTCATTTTCAGGGATACACAAAGAATCAGGAATTTGTTCCGATGTTGTTCTTTTGCTTATGCGCCACACTGATCCGTTTTTACCCTCAAATTGATTAATTTGTGGTTGACTGAAAAGAGACAGGCCGATTAACTTAAAGGTAGGTTTCCATTTAGCTCCATCCAAATCCTCTGAGCCAGGTTCACTACCTGCCGGATCATACATAAAACGGAAATATTTAGCAGTTACGGCAGGCAGGCTAAAAGTAGCCTCTGGTACTGCGTAATCCTGCCATCCACTCCTGGCAGGTTTAAGACGACCAACAGGGTGAAAATTTTTACCGTCATTACTCACTTTTACAATCATCCTAAAGGCTTGAACAGTAGGACCTTTTACCCGAACTTTAATAGAACGACAAGTAAATGGTTTATTAAATTCATATTGTATCCAGCATGGTTTATGACTAACAAAGTGCTCTTGATTCCCTCTTTCGAGCAAAAAGGATGCGGGGGCATTGTTACTGGTTCTTACCTTTGGGGTTTCAGTAAAAGTAGAGGTACCTGCACCCTCTAAAGAAGGATAAGCATAAACAGCGATATCCTTATAATAGTTTTTATAAGATTCCGGTTGCGGCAAGGTATCATTAAACGCTCTATCCCCTTTTACATTTAATTTTGACCAGACTACTTTTTGCATGGAAAGTTCCGGAGTAATCCAGGGGCCTCCTGCAGTCGCAAAACCATCACATACATCCATTCCCAATTTAAGTCCAAGGCTATCGGCTACTTTCATGGCATAGTCCACCATCTCCCACCAACGTGGGCTCAACTGTGTAACAGGTGGTTGAATAGCCGGCGGATCATCCGGCCCGGAGATAGGCATGAGATAAGCGCCACCGATCCCGGCATTTTTCATAGCCACCAGGTCCGCTTTAATACCTTGCCGGGAAACCGCTGCATTCATCCAGTACCAAAATACCCACGGCTCTTTTTTGGCGCTGCTTTCCGCAACATTAAAAACAGTGTTCCGGTCTTGAGCCCCGGCCTGCGGCCTAATAAAAAACAGAAATACCAACAGGAAAAACATATAACTATATAGTCGTCTCATATCTTATTTTATTTGCCCCGGAAAGATTGTCAGTTGCTATTAAGACTACCTACTCTGAATAAAGATAGAATCTGCCTGTAAGCCCTCAGCACTTGCTTTCAAAAGAATTTCACCCGGCTTTTCCCGCGATTGAACATCCACGAGGCATAATCCATTAAAGGCTTTGTGGTCATGCGCTTTAAAAGATTCCAGATCAGCCTGATAACCATTATTTGTTCCGGCAATTTTCCCCTTATTATTCACAGAAAACCGAATCAGGTTATCTGCATCCGGAACCAGGTTTCCCTCCTTATCTAAAATGCGCGCCGTTACAAACGAAATATCGATCCCATCGGCTTTTATCTTTTTTCTATCTGCTAAAAGTTCAATCTTAGCCGGTGTTCCTGCGGTATGAATTTCTTTCACCAATACCGTTTTCCCGTCCTTACGGGAAACAGCTTTGAGCGTCCCCGGTTCATATTTAACCCGCCACATCACGTGCAACTCCTCTCCTTCTTTTTTACGTGTGCCCAGGGATTTTCCATTTAAAAATAACTCCACTTCATCCGCATGATTATAATAGGCCCAAACGTCAACCGTTTTTCCTTTTTCCCAATTCCAATGGGGGAAGATGTGCAATACCGGCTTATCAGTCCACAGACTTTGATACAGATAATACGCATCTTTCGGGAATCCGGCCAGATCAATAATACCAAAATAGGAACTTCTCGCCGGCCAGGGATAAGGAAGCGGCTCACCGAGATAATCTATGCCGGTCCATACGAATATTCCGGTCATATAGGGCGATCTTTTAAGAGATTTTAGGGTTTCTTCATGTGTAGAACCCCAATAGGCAGAAATATTGTCATAAGCAGAAACCGTATAATCAGGATTACCTTTAAAGGGGGCCTTATAACTTTCCGGCCACCGCATTATACTGTCTGATGGCATGTCATACTGACCTCTGGTCTCAAGAGCAGCCGTGGTTTCGGTTCCAATATACTTTCGATCAGGGAATAATTTTGGAATGTCAGAATACAATTTGTCATTATAATTGAATCCAAGTATATCCAGCGAATTAGACTGATAAATAAAATTCTTATCCGGGTCCATTTCCGTAAGTGCACAGGTTACCGGCCGGGTCTGGTCTAAGCTTTTAACTATTGATACTAATTCTTTAGTTATAGGAATACCACTGCTATCAAACTGAGCCCGGATTTCATTGCCTATACTCCACATAATAACAGAGGGATGGTTCCGGTCTCTTTTAACCATATCTTCTAAATCTCTCTTATGCCATTCATCCCAATAAATATGATAATCATATTTCACTTTTTTCTTTTTCCATACATCAAAAGCTTCATCCATTACTAAAAATCCCATTTGATCGCACAGATTTAACAACACGGCGGAAGGTGGATTATGAGCCGTACGTATCGCATTACAACCCATCTCTTTAAGAAGTTTTAATCTTCTTATGATAGCGCTCTCATTTACTGCTACCCCCAATTCTCCCAAATCCTCATGGAGACATACTCCGCGAATCGGCATTTGTTCTCCATTCAGATAAAAACCTTTCTCTTTATCAAAATGAAAAGACCGTATTCCAAAAACTTGCTTATAACGGTCCACTAAAGTACCCTGACTTTTAATGCTTATCTCTGCATAATATAAATTAGGGTGTAAAACTGACCATAAACGGGGATTTGACACTTTCAGGTGTTGAACTATTCTTGTAAGCGAGTCCTCCAGCATTATATCAGAAGATTTTATTTTGGCTACTTTTTTACCGGAAAGACTGAAAATTTTTGTCTCGATGTTTACGGGCTCTCCTTTTTCCACCTTACTACTAATGGAAACTTCAATATCCACATTAGCTGAATGGCTATCTACCTCGGGGGTGGTGATAAAAACGCCCGAATGGGCCACTTTAATTTTATTAGCCACAACCAGCCGAACATTACGGTAGATGCCTGAACCGGTGTACCAACGGGAGTTGGGTTGTAAAGAATTATCTACTTTAACAGCAATTACATTCTTTTGTCCATCAAAGTGAAGGTAAGGAGTAAGCTCATATTCAAAAGAAACATGCCCATTGGGGCGTTCTCCAAGAAAATGCCCATTAACCCAAACCTTGCTGTCACGGAATATGCCTCCAAATTTTATAAAAACACTTTTCCCTTCATATTTATGGGGTAAAACAAAGTCTTTTCTATACCAGCCAATACCTGTTGGCAAAGCGGCCTCTGCCGTAGTGGAAGGCGCGTCTTTTTCAAAAGGGCCTTCTATACTCCAATCGTGCGGTACATCAATCTTTGTCCATAAACTATCCTCATAGTTTACTCCTGACGCCAGACTATCCTCTCCAAGATGAAAACGCCAATTCTTATTAAAATCAAGAACTTCTCTCCCTTTCTGTTGATCCTGTGTACAGGCAGAAAAGAAAATTACAGCAATTAACAAAAGCCAATGGAAATACCTCATTATTATCTTAATTTAACATTATATCCACTCAGTATATTCACCTGTCTGGTCATGGAATCTCCGGCAGCATCTTTTACTGTAAACGTAAAAGAACATACCCCTTTTTTATCCGGCGTAAATAGGGCGGTATGTCCATTTATTTTGAGGGTTCCGTTTTCCACTTTACCCGTTGAAAATTCCGGATTATTTCTATATCCCCGTGTTAGTTTACTTAAATCAATCCTAAGGGTTCCCCTATCGGGAGAAACATAATGTGGATTTGCCATCCAGGCCAGGTAAATATCCAGATTTGTTATACCATCCCGATCCTTATCTGCATTGGCATCAGAAAAATCGCCTTTAGCCGAATGAAGGTTCAAGCCATGAATTTCCTCCCACCAGTCCGGCAATCCATCCTGGTCGCTGTCCCAATTTTGTGGCCTGTGCACCTCCGGGTAATGCTCCCACCCACCGGCGTCCGCCTGGTTGTCCGGGAAACCGGGTTTACCGCTAACACTCCCACGAAGAGAAAAGGTACTGTCCAAAGTTTCGGTTACCATTCTTATATCATGATCATCAATTACCGGTTCATTGCACCCCACATCTGAAAGTACATTTTTGTAGGCATTATCCGCCGTCTGAGTAGTTACATGTGCCGGGAAAAAGGGACTGTTTACGTAAGTGGCATAATTTACTTCACCTGATATTTTTCGTCCTCTTTTTTCATTCTTCTCCTTAAAAACTCCAGGCATAACATTGCCTTTAAAATAGTACCGCTGCATACCACTCCCATAACCTTCATGCTGCGCGTTAAGGGCGTAAAAAAAAGTAGTACCGGCTCCCGGTTTATAATAATTATTCACAAAATTAACCTCATTTGCCCCCCCATCCGTAGCGCGGGTTCCCCAATTATACACAACATTGTTACGAATATCCATCCTTCCGGTATATTGCCCATTTCCATTAACTCCCCCGGCAAGACTCCAGTTTCGTCCATAATTGTCTGCCAGCAGGTTATGGTGAAAACTTCCTATATCTCCGCCAATGCTGGCTGCAAAACCATGGGGTTTACCGGGAGGATAATTATGATGCCCGGCAACATTCAGCGCTTCCGAAATAAGCGTTCTTTGTAAAGTTATATTTTTTGCTCCGCGTGAACTAAAGGCTTCGTCCATAGTCCAGCTGATGGAACAATGATCCACAATACTGTAATCACAACCCGTTAATCCCATACCGCCATAAGAAACATTGGGTTTACCCAATCTTACTCTGATGAAACGAACAATAACATCATTGCCGGTAATCCCAAAAGTGGCATGACGAATACAGATTCCTTTACCCGGAGCAGTTTGCCCGGCTATGGTTACATACGGATCTGTAATGTTTAATCTTGATTTTAAAGTAATCAACCCGGAGACATTAAATACGATGGTGCGTGGGCCTATCTCATTTTCTACCGCAGCCCGCAGGCTTCCGGGACCGCTATCGTTTAAATTAGAAACCACAACGACTTTTCCTCCGCGTCCCCCGCGTGCAAAACGGCCATATCCTTCTGCCCCCGGAAAAGCCAACTGCGCGGGTCTGAAATACCATATATTTCCTTTAGTAACCTTCCCTTTTCTTATCTCATCCACCCGCCAGTAATAAGTATGCATACTGTATAGGCTATCTGCCATATAAGTAGGGTAAGTCATATTTCCCTTGTATAAAGGAGAAGCATGATCGGCAGCAGCCACTGCCGCAGAATCGGTTCCAAAATACAAGTCATGGGATAAGACACCAGAAGTAGCAGTCCACTTTAATGCCTGTGTATTGTTATTGGTTTCCACATGCTCATCTCCATTAAACGGGCTTGGATTATGTGCCTGTTTCTTAATGTCGGGAGCGTTTAACTCAAATCCATTCAGGATCACATTCTTGTCAGAGGCTTGGTTATCCGGGGAAGGCTTAAAAAGGATAACAACCTCTTTTCCCTTAACGGCGTTTATATGCAGATATGCGGAAGCTGAACTAAAATTGGTTAAGGACCTGACTGTTGGCGTGAGGTGACTTATCTGTTGTTTCCCATCTACATAAATATCAATAGGGGTAAAGGTATTTCCTTCCGGGCTTTGCACCACATTATGAAAAGTGAGCAACGTATGTTTTCCCGGACTAAGACCGCTGATACGCATCTCAATTTGTCCGCCGGATTTACCACCATCAACCGTTATTCCATCACAGACCAGCTTCCCTCTTTCAGAACTGCGAATGCCTGTTTTATACCAGTCTGTTTTCAAAGTAGTTCCCTCTTTTCCTATCGAACTGAATTGTACTTTAATACCATCAAAGGTTTTGCTATCGGAAGTAGCATTTTTAATGACCCACGGCTGATAACCTAAAGCATTCGTTTCTTTTTCCGGACGCCCGGCCTGATCCAGATCTACCTTTATAACCGGATGCTGTACTTTTGATGATGTCGGAGAAAAATGGAGGGTGCTTTTTCCAAGGTCTTTTGATGTAGCCACGGCAATACCTCTTTGAAAAGGCTTGTTAACGGCGCAGTAAAAATGGTAAACAGTGCCTTTATATTTTACAACAAAAGACTTGTGGGCAAATACTTCATCGTAAGTTTCAGAAGGTTCGATCAGGTTTGGTCCTTTCCAATCAGTCCAATGTACCAAGTCATAAGAACAGGCAAAGCGATTAAAAGCTCCACTGGTATGAGGCCAGAAAGCCCCAAAATAAAACATCACATAAATATTCCCTATCTTCTGAATATAGGGGTCTCCCGTTATGCCGGTATGGTGGTCTAAAACCGGATCTTTACCATAGCGCTGCCAATGAACCATATCATCCGAGACCGCCATGCCGATTCTTTCCGCTCCTCGTTTCTGATCCACACTGTCTCCATTTGCGTTGTAATACATCACAAAAGGATGGCCCGTCTTTTCCGATTTATCCCAAATAACCGTACTTTTATATAAGGTGTGATTGTCCCACCAACTAACATCTTTATCATGAATACTCAATACTGGATGATCCAGCCGTTTCCATTCATGAGGTTTAGTCGGATTTCCTCCGGTGTAAGCTATTCCAATCGATAAAACCCCTTTTTCATACCCGCGGGAACTCCCCCCAAAATAAGACATCCAATATTTATCCTTATAACGGTTTAACTTGTAATCGCCTCCCCATTTATAATCTTCAAGGGCAACATACCCGGCCTTTTGATTGTTATCCCAATCTGTGGTGTCCGAAAAAGATAAAATACGTCCCAGAGTATTCCAATGCAACAGATCCTTACTTTTAGCCAGCCAGGTTTCATATCCGCGGCCATTATAAAGGATATAAGTCATATACCAACTATTGTCTTTTCTAAAAACACTGGGACAATCTACCTGCTTGGAATCTCCGGGAGGCACAACGACCAATCCATATTTATAGGGGGTTTTAATCGTGTCATAGATAGACTGCATCACGCTGTCCGGAACTGTTTCTTTACCGGATTGAGCAAGTGCACCAAAACAGGTACCGGCAAAGAGAAGAAATATAATCAACGTTTTCGACATAAATTTTAACATTTTTTAATTCATTATTTATTTTACAACAAAAGTGTACTTCCCCGACCCGGTTTTGAAATACATTTTATCCTTTGTCTTTCTTATCAAATTAATGTAGCGCAGGTTGTCAATCTTTGTATCATTCACAGTAACCTGTTGTCCCTCTTTAACCGGTACCGCAATAATTGAAGAAGAATTGGCCGGTATTTCAACAGAAAGGTTAAATACCTTTTTATTTATATTCCATTTACTGCTGATTTGCCCATAAGGAGAATTGAAGCTGGCTTCTGCAGAAGTAAGATCCCCAACCGGTTCCGGAGTGATCAAAAACTGGCGGTAAGCTACAGAACTATCTGTTTGGTTTATCCCGCCAAGCCTGTCATAAAACCATTCCATAATATGGCCCAACATAAAATGATCATTGGATACCGAAGGAGATGCGATCCAGGATTCTGTCAGGGCGGTTGCCCCCTGTTCCAGTTGATAACCATAGCCGGGGACGTCTGAACGGTTGTTCATTTTGAAAATTACATCCGACCTTCCGGCTTCATCCAAAACTTTTAACAAAAAACGAAAGCCTATATCTCCGGAGGTAAAACTATAATTCCGTTTTTGAATATCCTTTACAATGTTGTTAATAACCTCTCTTTTATATTTCTCCGGGACCAGTTTCATATAAACAGCCATTGCATTGGCAGTCTGGCTGCCCGTAGCATATTCTCCGGTATCCTCATGAAAAAAAGTTTTATTAAATGAATTCTTAACCTTTTTAGCTAATTGCTCATACGTTGATGCCTCTTCATTTTTCCCTAACAAGCCTGCAATCTTCTGCATGAGATTTAAATCGTAATAATAGTACGCAGTTGCCGTCACACCATCGGGAGTTAACTGGCTGAACCCCGGACGATCCGGCCCCAAATCATACCAGTCGCTGAGTCCAAAATACAGGATATTGTCCTGCGCTTTTGTTCCCAGATAGTTCATATATTTTTTCATCATTGCATAACTACGATTTAAAATCTGCTTGTCTCCATACCATTTATACATATACCAGGGGACGATAATACTACTGCTTCCCCATTCTGGAGAATCTCTGAAATCAGCTGCCCGGTCAAATCCTGAAAACCGGACATATTCGGGAGCAATTTCCGGAACCAGGCCATCCGCAGTCTGTGCATCTTCCATGTTTTTTATTGTTCGGATAAACAGGTTCGGAATGTCAAAATTATAATGTACCGAAGGCCCCATAAGGTTCATCTGCTCCATCCATCCCAGTTTTTCCCGATGGGGGCAATCCGTAAACAGGCTCATCATATTGTTGCTGATTGCCCACTTGATTAAATGATATGTGTGGTTAAACAAGTCATTGGAACAGGAAAAGGAACCTGTCTTTTTAGCCGCATTGCTGACATGCAATCCCTGCAATTCTTGGACAACCGGTATTCCACCGTGGTTTGCATTTCCCTTCGGAACAGCACCTTCTACTGCCAGATATCTGAAACCATAATACGAAAATCGCGGGTGCCAGGTCTCCGGGCCCTCTCCCTTCAGAATATAAGTAAAGTACGATGGACCTCCCGATCCTTTCTGACTGACCTCACCTTCTCTGTTAAGAACCTCCGCCGGAATAATCTTAACCGTATCCCCCTTTTGGCCTTGCACCGTAATTTCGGGTATGCCGGACGCATTTTGTCCCAGATCATATACCCAACGCCGGTCTTCTGATTTATAAACTTTTATGGGAGCAAACTTTTTCATCACCTTTACAGGGGCTGTCATTTGTGAATGAAGTTCCGGAGGGCCTTGTACCCGGACCGCATTTTCCCATCCGTCCGCATCAAAACCCGGGTTGTCCCAGCCCGGGCGTTCCAGGTTGGCATTATAATCTTCCCCGCCATATATACTGGAAAAAACAATCGGGCCGGGAGTCGTTTTCCAACTCGTGTCGCTGGTAATATAAGAGGTGGAACCATCTGCATAATCCAATCTGACCAGACAAATCATTTGGGGATATCCATAGGCTAAGGTTAATTTCCTATAACGATGCCGCCATACGGGAATATAATAAAATCCATTTCCCAGCATTACTCCAAGAGCATTTTCTCCCTTTTTTAATTCTTTAGTTATGTCAAAAGCAACATAAAGCGCTTCCTTTTCATACTGTGTCCACCCGGGGTCGAGGAAATGATCTCCTACTTTTTTGCCATTTAAGTACAATTCAAATTGTCCCAGCCCGGAGATAAATACCGTCGCCCGCTTCAGGGTTTTACTGATTAAAAAATCTTTCCGGAACAGTGGAAGGGTATCATTTCGTTGTTCGTGTTTATTGTAATTGTCCCCCGGCAATATCCGGTCGGAATCCGCCATTTTATTGTAGGCAATCCAATGGGCGCCCTTCCAGTCCTTCACATCAAATAACCCCATCTGCCATTTTGATATCCTGCTCCAGGAAGAATCCTGTTTGTTATCCCAAACCTTTACTTTCCAGTAATACAATTCGGCAGGGTTCAGTCTTGCTCCTTTATAAGCAACCCTTACTGAAGAGTCAGAAATTACCTTCCCGGAATTCCAGATATTGCCCGTATTGTTTTCCAGCAGCGCTAAATCATCTGAAACCAATACCTGATAAGCCTGCTGCTTAACTCCCCTTTTATCTGAAATTAATTGCCAGCTCAAATGTGGAACAATAGTCTCAACACCCATCGGGTCGGCTTTGTAATTGCAAAGAGGATGCTCAATTTCCAACCCTTGCGCAAACCCGTGGCCCAGCCAAAATTGTAGAAAAAGACAAAAAAACAGGAATTTCCACATAGCTTAAATTTTCTAATCTAAACCTTTATTTATCCTTTTTGGCTGCAGCTTCTCTTCTTTCCTTCCATTTTTCCCGCTCCTGGTCCAGGTTATAACCTTCCCTGGACAAATAATTGTTGATCCGGCCCTTATATTTACCAAACCACCAGTGTTTTTCTTTAGAAGATCCTCCATCCATGGAATATTCACGGGCTTCAATCAAATTGGCTTTAATATAGGTCTTTTGCGCCGGAGTCAGATCAGGAATCATATCAAGGTAGCTCTTATAAGTAACCTCAAGAACGTTATAGGTCATCCCATCCTTAATCTGATCTACCTGTTCAGGGGTTAGCCGCGCCTCAAGTTTTCCGATGAATGCCCGATGAAGGGTTTCCAGTTGAGTTTGAGCCACCAGGTTAATGAGGGTTTTCTGAAGGGAAGATGCATCATTTGAAAGCTTTGCTTCCTTTACCAACCTGAGCTTAGCCTCCTTTAAATCAAAGATTTTTCCAATCTCCTTGTAATGTTCTACCAGGATATGAGTAACTTCTTTCGCTCTGGAAGGATATTTTAACTCGAGGGGGCGGATAATCTTTTCCGATCTTTTTGTAAGTACCTGACTGTATTCAGCTTCTTCCTTATCACTTTTAACTAGTTGAGCCTTAGTATATTGCGTGGCTCCTAATACCATCAAAATCAAGAATAAATAAGATTTTACCATAAGAATGAATGTGTTTTTTAAGATTTTTTTTGTTGTTTATTATATTTATTGGTAAATTTACGATTTAAATACAAACATACAAATTTTTTTAAAAAAAATAATAACATGAAGGCACATTTCCACATGGTTCCTGTAATGATGCAGGATTCATTCACCGTAAAACATGAAGTACTGCCCAACTTCGGAACCACCTGGCATTATCATCCTGAACTGGAACTCCACTATATAATCAAAGGACGAGGCACCCGTTTCATTGGTAACAGTCAGGAACCATTTGCAGAAAATGATCTGGTACTCCTGGGTGAAAACCTCCCACACACCTGGAGATGCAAAGAAGCCTACTTTAAAAAAGATTTAAAGTTACAGGTAGAAGCCATTGTCATTCAGTTTCGTAAGGAGTTTCTGGGAGACAATTTTCTCAACCTGCCCGAATCGCATTTAATCCCCAGTTTATTTGAAAAAGCCAAATCCGGTATGGCATTAAAGGGAACCACCAAGAAACAAATTATACCACTAATGAAATCGGCAGTTGAAGCAACTGGCCTGGACCGAATCATTATCATGCTCTCTATTTTAAAAGCCCTTGCAGAAAGCAAGTCGCACGCTCTTATTACTTTCCCCTGGCAGCCGGTATCAGAATCGGATAAATTCTCCAAAAAAAGGCTGGATAAAGTTTATGAGTACACCATGCTAAACTATAAAAAAGAAATTACGCTGGAAGACATTTCTTCGATCAGTAACCTGAGCGTCACTTCGTTCTGCAGGTACTTCAAGTCCATGACCAAAATGACCTATTATGATTATCTCATTCAGATGCGAATCAGTCATGCCTGTCAATTGTTGATAGACGACAATTTCCCGACCAACTTGATTTGTTATGAATCCGGGTTCAATAATATATCTAATTTTTACAGACACTTTAAACGGATTACCGGTTGCACGCCAAAGGAATACAAGCAGTCTTACGTCAATCAGCTTAATTAAGCAGGAAATGATGCTCATGTGTATTAAAAGGAGCCTCAGTTAATTGTTCCACACCAATGGTCTTCAGCAATTTTTTATGACTGTGGTATAGACCGTCTAATTCAGAAGCTGTACTTTTTGTAAAAACGCCCACCTGCCTGCGAGAAAAGGTATTGATTCTAAATCCTCTTTTTTGCAGGAAATACTTGGCTACCACAGGATAAACATGATGCATCACATGCATATTTTCAGAAAAAAAGTCCTGAATAACCTGTACTTCATTCTCCTTTTCAGGGTTGTCATAATTTTCACACATCCATACGATTAATTCAGGAAAATAATTACCCTGGATACACGACAAACCAGAGGTACCAGCCCTTAGAGACTGAATGGCATGCTCAATATAAGCATCGTACAATCCAAACTCATCATAATGTCCGGTTAATTCCAGTTTTTTTGAAACAGCCTTTATATCCAGGCAAGTATCCTTATGATATATAACGCGGCCGGTGCTTACAAAACGCTCCAACTGCTCCGGCATCAGTAGCCTTTTGTAGGGTACGGGGCATTCATAAAATCCCAGTGGAATATTGTCCGTCAAGTCAAGCAATTGGAATACGCGACTTTCAAAAACTTCAGCAGGTTCTAATTCGTCTGCCAGCAGGCTCGTAATCACAATTACGGCATCAACGCCCTTTTCATATACTTTTCTTATCGAATCGGCCTGTTCCCGGAGGGTATTTCCAAAACTCCCTGTGGCCACTACCGGTACCACATGATCCACACTCTTGACAACATGCTCAATCACCTGAAGCCGCTCCTGCACGCTTAATTCATACATTTCACTGGACAGGCAATTGGCAAATAAGCCCTCAGCTCCTGCCTCCAAATAAAACTGCACCAACCGGGTCAGCGCATCAAAATCAACCGCTCCATTATTTTTAAAGGGGGTTAACATAACCGGAATAAATCCCTTTGGCAAGAAATGTCCCATTTATCAAATTTTAAATTGTTAATTCTTCTTTATTATTCCATTCTTCCTGTAGATCAAACAGGCGGAAACGAGCACAAAGTTACGCCTGATTGCCATGCCGAAACTGTTGTACATTTTCAAACTACTGTAATATGTTATCTTTTATTTTTTATGATGCACTTTATCATAATAGGCCTGGTACAATTCCCTCCAATTGCGTCCGTGCATATTCAGATAATACTCACATTTATCCTTATAGATACCGAAGATGAAGGATATCTCCTTCATGTTTTTATAATCTATTGCCTGTTCACGAGCCTGTTTCAAATAGTTAAGAATAACCTGTTCCTCTTTCCGGGTTAAATCCGGAACAATAGCATGATAGCCCTTTAAAGTAAAAGCGACTTTACCAACTGTATATTTATCTAAAACAGCTTCTACCTGACTTTTATTAAGATCAGCATGTAACCCCTTCATTAAATTTTGATGGACAGAATCCGGGATAGCAGAATCAACAATAACCTGCCGTTCCAATTGGCTCAGCAGCTTCCCGGTTGAGGGATTAATTCCGGCCGGCGTCAGGGTGTACGAATGGCTGTTGTGCCAATTTCTCACATCCGTCAGATGAGTGGCTATCAAATCCTGCAATCGTTTTTCTTTTTTCGGATCATTAAGTTGAAGATCATTGACCCACTTTTTTGCCTTTTCCAACTGCTGATCATTTGGCGCTGCCTCTGTTTCAGCAGAACTATTTTCTTGGTTCTGACCGTAAGCGGGAGCCAGCCAAACTGTTCCTGCCAACATAAAAACACAAAAAACACCTATGCTTAATCTTCCTTTCAGGCTGTTATTCATTTTATTATTCTTTAACTTAATTTGAAGGCCATTGGCCCTTTTCCATTGCGGTAAGAGTCATTTTTGAAGGATCAATAACCACATG
>CAYRBD010000078.1:0-15738 GCA_964422465.1 uncultured Chitinophagaceae bacterium | reverse complement strand
ACGCAAGGTTGAGATTGAAACACACACACAGCCGCCCGCCTTTACGGGAATCGCGGATGATACCGTTATTTCAAGAGGGTAAGACAGCCTATCCGCCTAAGGCGGATGATCCTATTGATTACAAGCCTCCGGATTCCTAACCGCATACGGCTTTCCAATAAACATCTTCGTCTGACTTTTACAATATCCTCTGTACGCTATGCCGTGTCGGTCCTATTAGTCTGTATTTACTGACTAACATATCGTATGCCTGAGCGACAACTTCTTTGGCTTTTACAATTATAATGTCTGTTTAGCTTCTCCATCAAATAATAGCACCAGCCCCTTTGTCCTTTGTCGGATATAACTTACTCCCGAAATATTAATCCATATTGCGGCTCACTTATATTGAAAGAAGCCTATTGATTTTTAAAGATCAACACGAAATGAATACCCAAATGATGAGGGACAGCCTGATCCTTATTAAGGACTAAGATGCATCCGGTAAAAAAACGTAAAATTGCACAATTATTAGCTGTCATTTCGGTGGTGGGTCCCCTTCATTTTCGGGTGGCGCTCCGTTTTTATGGTGGTTCTGGTTTGAATACTATGTTATTATATCAATCGTGAATATGCACTCTTCTTTTAATAGTATTATTATAAAGTAATAATAATGAAGAATATAGTTTGGCTCGGAATATTATTGACCTTCACCTGTTTGCAACTTCATGCACAGGAAGTGAAATATATAGTGCCACCCGAAAATTCGTATTCCCGTATCAGCAATTTTTCGGAGGGCATGGCAAAGGTGGAAATGAACGGGGATACTGTGGGTTATGTCAATACTTTAGGGGAAATGGTTTTTCTGGGTGTTTATGCCGATGCCGGAAATTTTCATTCCGGACGCGCCTGGGTAAAAAAAGGAATAAAGGAGGAAGAAAAATATGGGTTTATTGATAAAACCGGCCAACTTGTTATTTATTACGCAGGTTTTAGGACAACGTTCTAATAACAACGAGGGATATATGCTGGTGATGAATACCGACGGAAAGACCATCTCCAAAATTCCGTTTTGTAATGATGAAGGCTGTATGTATGACTCTAAAGGTGAATTTCATGAAGGATTACTGGCTGTTAAACGACAAACCAGGGAAGGAATGTATTGGGGCTATATGGACAAAAAAGGCAAGATGGTCATTCCTGCACAGTTTGATAAAGCACTCAATTTCCAGGATGGTCGTGCTGTAGTGGTAACCTCAAACGGGAAAGTGGCAATCATTAAAAATCCGTTGAAAGGAAATGAAATAAGATGAATTTTTTTAAGAAAAAAATAAATAAAGAAGGCGGATTCGTCAAAATATCCGGTCAGAAGTTGATTTGTAGGGGACGAGAAGGCCATAGTCCTTTGCTGCACGATGACGAGGTGAATATCGAGCAGTTGAAAAAGGTTTATTTCGTCATAGATAAATATGGCATAAAAAGCCTGTTCTTCGATGATGGCGCCCATTATCATATTCCTGTTTCTTTTAAGGGGTTTTCAGAGGCATATCAACAATTATCAAAGAAATATGGATTTAATGATGAATTGTTTCGGCAATATATAAATACGCAAAAACCGGTAAAAGTTTGTTTATGGCGAAAACAACTTCCTGAAACCTATCATTTGTTACCGGAGGAATATGGTGACTTAGCGAATGGATTTGAAATTCAATCTGCTGAAAGAGCATTTATTTCCTGGGATATTCCGTTGAAAGAACTGGAAAAATGTCCCCATGTGAAAATGACAAAAGACGCTTCTTCCGCTAGATATTTGACTTTTAAATATCCTATTCGGATTGGAGCTCTTGAGCTTAAAGAATGGGGTGCTCGCCTTTATCAGGCACGTAAAGAGGTGCCGGTGCTGGGCTTTTATACACAGTGCTACAACTCCGCTAATTCTTTCAAAAGTTATCGGGAGTTAAAAACTTATTTTTCTTCCCTAAATGAGATTCGGGATCAAGAAGGCTGGGAGCGGGAAGACCAATGCCATTGGAGTTTTGAGTGGAAAGGCATGCGCTTTGAGCTTACTTATTGGTTTGATGATGAACACAGTTATGAAAGTGGCTATACTTCGCTGGAAATAACAAATAATCGGGAGTATCCTGAATTATTAATGGATGAATGCTATGAGGCTACTATGGTACTTAGCCAGTATTTAATCCTTGATCGGGGTGACATTTTATGCAGGCAGATTATAAGAAAAATAGCCGGGTAATACGACGTCCTCCGAAACTGGAAGGGGATTGTAGATCTCAGCCGGTTATTTGGATAGATAGAAAAAATAATAAGATCGGTTTCGCTGCTAAGGAAATATCTTCTACTTATCCCGGGGATGGTTATACGTTTAAAGATTTGTCTCAGGTATTTGATGTAAATGAAATAAAAGGAATTTACGTCTGCAATGTTTTCCCGGCAAAAGGCGGAGGCTATGCGGAGTTAAAATTAGATTTGCGTGGCCAAAAATATCTTTATACCGTTCTTGAAGCCGGCTGTCAGGATTTTGACTCTTATACGACAGCTATTGCTTCCATCACCGGAAAACAAGTAAAATATCTTCCCGATGGTAACGATGGTTAATCGTGATATTATCATGAAATATATTCTTTTAATCTTATGCTCCTTTTTGGTCATGAGTTGTAGTTCACAAACCCAAACTGATCTTCATTCGGATACCCCAACTTTGGATTATCCCTGGTTAGCAACAAATGGAAAATTCGGTTACCGCGATGCTTCCGGGGAGATGAAAACCCAACCACAATATGAAGATGCCCGTCCCTTCCAAAATGGATATGCCGTTGTTGCCCAAAACGGGAAATACGGAGTGATTAATACCCAAAATAAAATTGTAATTCCCATAAAATACCCGTTGGTATCACTCATCAGCGGCGGCGATTTTACGATCCTCGTTACCAAGAAAGAACACAATGCATGGTGGCGTTTTTGGCAATGGAAAATATCTTAAATTTATTAATCCTCTGGCTCCCATTTGATGAATTAAGCAGAGAATTGGGACGTAAAGCCGAGAAAGCAGTTCGTTTTGAGGTGGAAGAGTATGATTGCTAAAAATAATCATCTATCCTGGCGTTAGCGGTTATGCTATACAAAACACATGTACAATTATGGTTTCAAACTTTTCCTGACTTGTTTTTTCAACTTTTGAGTATATTCTTTTACAACAGCATATTTGTCCTTCTGAATTTTTTTTCCCAGTTCCCTGCGTGGACAATCAGCATTGTATTTAGCACCCCAATCCATAATTTCAATAACGATAGGTAATAAATCGGCACCCTTTTGGGTTAGGCTATAAACAAATTTTGATTTATTAGTTTCCGATACCTCTTTGACTAAAATTTTTTCAGACTCAAGTATTTTTAAACGATTGGCAAGGATATTAGTGGATATTTTTTCCTCTGATTCTAAAAATTCACTATAAGATACCTTTCCTCTGAGCATAACATCTCTTATAATTAAAAGAGACTATTTATCTCCAAACACTTCTAATACCCTGACTTTTGCCAACAATACAAAAAGATAATGGCTTACGACGTGCAACTTACCGACAGAGTAAGAGCTTATTTGGTACAGTTTCCGGAGCTCGAAATTGAAGAGAAGAGAATGTTCGGGGGATTGGCCTTTATGGTCAACACAAAAATGTGTATCAATGTAAGTGGCGATAACCTAATGTGTCGCTTCGACCCGTCTAAAATAGAAGAAATAGCTGAAAAAATTGGCTTTTATCCAATGATAATGAGGGGTAAAGAATATAGAGGATATTGCTATGTTGAGCCGATTGGCTTCGAGAAGAAGGAAGATTTCGAGTTTTGGATAAACCTTTGCCTTGACTTTAATAAAAGAGCAAAAGCATCAGTAAAAAAAAAGAAGTACAAACCACTAATACCGATTCTTTCACTATTCGGATTTAATAGCGCTCGTGGTATTTTGATAGCGATTAAAAATCTCCGGGAAAGCATGAAAAAGGTCATAAAATTCCTTTCTCTGTTGCATGGAATTTCTTAATGAAAGTATCCACTTGATCGTTCTTTTATTTTTTAATTTTAATTCGATAGGATCACTTCTATAGCCGTTAATAGAGATGACTTTTCTGATCTCTGAGAAGGAAAATGTCCCAAATATTTCTGAAGTGATGGAATGGCCTTTAATCGTAATCGTATCTTGCACGAATTGCCCACGCATTATTTTGTATATTCCAATGCTAAACAGGGCAAGTGTTAAAAGTATAAGCAGAATATTGACCGCGTAAAGAATCAATCCACATAAAATTACGGTAGCGGTCATAAGGGATCCTACCGGCCATCCCCAATGTTTTCCGGTTGTTATCCTGAATCGAAATCGCAATTCTTTTCCTTTCTCCCAATCAGAAATAAGTTTTGAAGCAGGATCATCCAATGCTGACATTGCATTCGTTCTTAGGTTTATTAACTAACGAAGACAAAGATAAACAAAGAAGTTAATATCAACTCATTTATCGTTTGTAGTCAATTTGTAGATGCTTTCAGCCGTAGGTAGTAGGGGATAAAAGCCTGAATTAAGGGAGTGTTTATTATTTTTGCTCAACTTTGACCGAACAATGGATTTTGTAGCAAATAAAACTATGAATGACTTTACCAACAGACTATATTTTTAAAGTAAAGAATAAAGTTCCTTTACAACAGAAAATAAAAGCTTCCCTGGTTGCAACGATTGTGCTTGGTGCTGCCTTTTATCCTTCCCTTTTGCTTTTCAATCAGGGCCATACTACCGTATCATTCATTATTTTAATCGTTGCGATTTTTGTCGCCGTTGTTCTGGGGTTGTATTTAGCTATGGATTGGCATCCATTGGATGAGAAAATACGTCTGGGAACAGATTATTTAGAATCTGAGCTGTATGGCAAGGTAAATTTTCGGGACATTCTATTGACCAAAGATCAGTCCCTACCCGGTAGGACATCTATTTTTGTCATTCGATTAAATGATGGAACAACCCGTATCTGGAGTCTTTTTAATACCAGTGCACGTGAAGCGAACGAGAAGATTTTAAAAAGTTTTTGCCGGGATTTTCGAGCAGCTTTTGAAATTTACAGAGCCAAACATCCGAATGCTTATCCGCATCATTATTCATTTAGATTTATAGATACCAGGGGTTATCTCTATGCCTTGTTGTGTTTGGTATTTATTCCCTTTTTATTCATCCCGAACGATATTGATGATTTTGGGCTGTGGGTACTTCCGCTTATTTTTATCCCTTTTTTGGGTGGAATTTTCCTGATGATAAAAAAGACAATACGGAAAGATGAAATTTCTCTGAATAAAGACTTTTTGGATTCAAAAATATATGGCAAAATCGATTTCACCGCCATTCGGAAAATTATTTCGATAGATGATCCCACGCAACCGGCCTTAACCCTGAAACTTACAAATGAGAAAAAGGCATTATGGAAAACTGATATCTTTAGGCGAGGCGGTGATACAGATCGGATTTTGGCTTTTCGATATGCCGAGTTATGGCATTTTATTCAGGACTTTAATAGTTTGGTAAATACAGATTCGCAGCATAAAACCGCTTCTCAATCGGAATCTTTCTCGAAGCCTACAAAAGAACGAATTGAGCATACTCCCAATTTTGAACCAAAAGAACAAAGAGCAGAAAGAATTTACATCGGGGACGTTGAAAAAAATAGTAAGCAGGATAGGGTTTTGAATTCAAGAGGACCAAAGCATAAAATATCCCATACCCGAAAACGAAAAGCTCGAAATATCACCATTTATTCAGGTTTTTTGGTGATTATTATTTTATTGGGGCGTCATTTTACAGAACAGTATCGCAAAACAAGAAATCCGTTGTATCGCATAGAGGAAAAGAGTGAATACGCACGGAAAAGAGGTCTGGCTACATTTGACGATAGTAAATCCAAAGACAACAATCTTCATGAATAAATCTTATTTTAACCGGACAGATAGTACGCAGACCCATGTGTATTTGGCCTTTTTTATTCCGGATGTTAAAGTAAAAAGAATCCCGACCATGCAGTCTTATGCAGAGCGGGAGGGATGGCCGGATACTGAAGATGAAAGCGGTGTTTGGACCATCCCAATTTATCCCGATCAGTCGATGGAAGAAAATGTCAAAAATAGTATTTTGAGTCAGTCTCAGCATTTCTTCTCGTTGGCCGCGCAACACCCGGCAAGAACCAAAATTTACATCGTGGCACGGCAAAACGAGGGGGAAATGACTTGGGAAATATTTGAGAAAACCGCAAAAAAGATGATGAAGATTTTACAACAAAATGGAATAAATACTGAAAACATGAAGCAAATAAGAAAACCCTGAAGGAAAAGATATTCAAATAAAGCAGTAATGAGTATGACTTATCAATTTCATTATCAAAGCCCTAAATATAGCTACCGGTATATGGCTCTTCTATTTGGAGGGATTATCGGATTGATGGTTTGTGTTTTTGTAGCGCCGGATTTTTTGTGGAGCATCCCCTGGTATATTCATTTGATTTTGTTTGTATTGTGGATTTGGGCGATGCGAATGAATTTTAAAAAAATCAGGGAAGAAAGTGAAAAGATTACAATGAACGAAGAGGGGTTTACATCCGCTCTCTTTGGTTGGATTAATTTTGAAAATATTCAATCCTATCATATTTCTTTGTTTCAGGCAAAGACCGGTCTTCAGGCCCAATCGCCTACTTTATGCATTAAGTTATATGGAGAAGAAACAATCCGGTTTTACCTGAGTACCAAACACTTTCAGCAAGACTTCCCGGGCTATTTTGATTTCGTGGCTCGTTTTATAGTACTCATGAAAAATCGTATTCCGGAAGGCTATCAAAAAGCACAAAAGAAATTAGATGAATATGAAGTGGTGATACAGCATCCCAAAAAATACTTAAAACGCTTTGCCGGATTGAGTACGGTAATACTGGTTCTTGGACTCGGAATTGCTCGATTTATGAATAGCAATCCGGAATTGTTTAAGGGGGAAGACCCTGCTCTCGAGTCCATACAAAATGCGGGTTCACACCTGGAACAGGAGAAGAAATTATTACGGGAAGCTATCGCCGGGGAAGGCTCCGTATTTTTGTTGAGCAACGACACCCTGGTAAAAACCTACCTGATACCCAATATGGGAAAACCACGGGATAATTATGCGGGGGGGCCTGCATTTGAGCATATTGATGGTATTCAAAAAATTGAAAGATTTTTGGCACATAAGGATTCTTTAGGCTTTCATCCCGTCGTTGATTTAGGAGAGAAATTTATAGCACAAATTCCAAGAATCCCGGTAAACAAAAAATCGGGACTGAAATACCTTTATCTGACTTTATGGAATATAAAAGGCTTGGATTCAACACAAAAATCAACTGTTGTTAACTGGGAAATTGCTTATGGGTCTCCTTCGGAGATCAAGGATAGTCTGGAAGCGTGTTTTCCTCCCTTTCATCCGGTAGTGGTTCATTATTTGAAGACGTATCCGGATTGTAAATTGTTTATAACCGCTTATGAGGGTGATGGAACTGAATTAGGGGATTTCAAAAAAGCCTCCGGGGAAATCAAACGGTTGATGCAGCAATATGATTTAGATACGGGTAATTATCATATTAAAGTCAATAAACCATTGGAGCAATAAAAATGTGGCGATATCCGCTATTTTAATTGCCGATAGTAGCTATGTTAAGACAAGTCAGTTTCCAAAATATGAAACGCAAAAAAGGCATTAAATTTGTTGGAGAAAATTATAGAGCCTATATAATAAGGCTTCACTTCATCACTTAAAGGATATAAATTATATGAAATTTAGATTATTTTTCCCCTTTCTTATTTGTGTTTGTATGTCTTCCTGCCATAAATCTAAATCTGATTCCAACGACCCGGATACAGGGAGTGATAATAATGACAGCGTAGGAACTTTTGTTTTTACTGCAAGAGGAGAAACAGCAAATTGTTCAGGGATAAGTGAAGACGGAGCCTATCAATGTGATGCGGGTTTTATACATGATTTTCATGGTGTGAATTATTTAACCATCACAGGAAATGATTATAGCGCCCCCGAGATGAAGGAAAATTCAATTAAAATTGATGTCATCCTACAGGGAGAAGTAGAGAAAGGGACGTATAGTATCGTATCTCCTGTTGTAATATTTAACTGTCTTGACAGCAGCGGATCAAGCTGTGATAAAGTTGGTCAGGCTATTGTCTCACCCAATGGAGATATTAATTACGATAAAGATGCGATGGAAAAGGTCTTAAACTCAAAATCCGGAACATTGACTATAACTAAAGTAAGTGTGGGGAAATATGGAATGGGTTTCGCAAAAGGAAAAATATCGGGTAAGTTTTCCTTCAGTGGTACAGATTTATCAGGAAAACATCCGGGCAGTTGTTCCGGCCATTTTGAGAATGTACCGTTAACAGCAACGAAATAAACATGTGCCCGGGATATTTTAAGAAAAATACAATTTTATATTATAGGAATAATGAATAGGAAAAGTCTCTCTTTGGTCGTCATTTTGCTGTCCGTGTTTTGTGGAAATAACGTATCCGCTCAAACTAAACCAACTGATTTTATGGAAGTGAATGATTATCCTATGAACCAAAATGAGGATTGCTGGCGTGGTAAATTAGCCGATAATAGTACTATTTTCTTGCATTTCCAATTATACAATGCTGTCCCCGGGCCTCATTCAAAGCGCTTGGTGGTGGGCGAGATTATTTATGATAATGCTCCACTATGGCATAAAATTATTGGTTACAGGCAAAATTCCGGTGATTCACTTCATTTGTACGAATTTGGAGGGAAGGGTGTGATTGTCCGTGAACTCTCTGCCCATTTGAAGCAAAATATAATGACTGGCACTTTCATTACTCCTCCTGAAAATAAAGAAAAAACGGCATTCAGGTTTCAAAAACAGGATACTTTAATTGCTTCTCAGGCTATCCAAACAAGCCCTGAAAATATTTTTGGAACCTACCGATATGATTTTGGAGAAAAGAATCCGGAAGGAACCTTGACATTTAAAGACAACGGTGATGGAACGATGGCAATGGAGATTTATTCGGAAGCTAAGGATGGTTCCGGTTATGTAGATGTTTCTGAAGGTTCGTTAAAAATTTCAGGAACATCTTTTATTTACGATGCTCAAGCTTATGGTGTAACCATCTACACAATCCGGGTACAATGTTATAAAGATTTTGCCGTGATTAATTTTGCGAAGCCTTCTGCAGATGCCCACAAGTTTGGAAAGTGGTCAACGGCGGAAGGGATTTTTTATAAAGTAAAAGAGCCTTGATGACGCAAGATAAAAATAGATATATAATGCCGAAAATAGTGATAACAATGTTGTGTTCAAGTATCCTGTTTTCTGCTTGTGCACAGGAAATAAAAACCTATAACGGAGGTTCCGTTTTTCAATATGGTTTTGCACGGATCGTAAACATGAATACACTGTCAAATGGAGACGTTAAGGAAACCTCTTTTTTTATAGATGCTACCGGAAAGAAAGTATTTGATGATATCCTCGATAAAGATTGGGCTGTTGATGATGCTATGCAGGATACAGTGGGTGAAAAAGATACGACCCTGACTAAGGAGCAAAATGGAGATAAACACGTTCTTGCTCCTGTCTATGATGCTAATTATACGGATTCTTTTACTGCCTGGTTGGTAGAAAAGGGCCATAAACAAAGTATCCTCACCCCAAAGGGGTTGCTCTTGCCTTTTAAGTTTAAAAACATTCAGAAAACCAATAAGGATTATGTAGCGGTTAGAGAAAAAAGGGAATGGGGTATTTACGACCTGCGGAAAGGAAAATTAGTCATTCCTATGGAATACCAAAGCCTGGATTTTTGTGCAAAATGCCAGGGAAATACGCCCTTTATTTTTGCAAGAAAGGATAACCACTGGGGTATCATCAATTTTCAAAATGAGATATTGATGCCTTTTCAATATCAATATGACCATCAGAATGCTTCCAATAGAATCTGGATTACGTCTTTCGGTCGAGACGGGAAACGCATGGCCATCCACACTGGCACTTTTAAAGTATATGACCATTTTTTTGATGACCCTGACAAAGCCAGTGATACCACAGTGCTTGCCGGTGGATTTCGCCGCATTAGAAAAGCCTCTAAATATGGTTTAGCGAATGCCGGAGGAGACCTTCTTACTAAAAATGGGAAGAAAGTTCAACAGGATAATCTGTATATTTTTGACAATGCGCCGGACTGTGAAAGCGAGGGTTTTATACGCTTTCGGGATCATACTACCGGAAAAGCAGGGATGCTTAACAGGAAAGGAGAGGTTGTCATTCCCGCAGAATATGATGATCTGAGCCGGGTCAGAAACGGATTGATGATAGCGCTAAAAGATCATCAACAGCACAGAAGAGATCCCTTGCAGGAGACTCATTTTCCAGAGGGAGAAAGTATGCTGATAGACATAACCCATCAAATATTAATCAGAAATTTTCCTCTGAATGTATCTCCGGATTTTTATTCTATAGAAAAAAGTACATTGCCCGATCCGGATCCAAACCGGATCTCACTTCAAGCGGCAAACGGAGGCTATTATTCTTTTTTGGATTATAAGAAAAACTTTCAAAATTGGCTGATAGAAGAGGTACTACCACAGATCAGCGTACATCAATTGAGCAGTTCCTCTTTTGATTCCCTTCAGACAGACCTTGGAAAAGGCTGGGAAAAAAGGGGGAAAAACCTTTTTATAAAGGAACACTATGCAGCGATAAAGTCCAATTTGAAGAAGTTGAAAGAAAACGATGGAAATTGCTTTGTAGTCATCAATGACGTTTATCCCTTTTCGTTTCGGGAGAAAGAAAATAAACTTATTTCAACAATTGTGGCGAGCCTTTAAAATGGAAATTTCCGCTGATGGATCTGGTGGTTACCCAAAGTTCGGGTATTCAGAACCATTTTGAATTTTTGCGAACTCATACGGGATATAAATTGGCCTCTGTGACCTTAAAAATGAATAATAAAAATTGAAGGTATCATTTTTTGAGAAAAAGGGATTCTCGAGTTAAAAAGTAGATGGAATAAAACAAAGAAAAAATGGAATATAAACAGTCAAAAATGGAAAACAAAGCCCCACAATTTTTAGTTGGTTTGTTGAGGTGGATCCTCGTTAAATTTTTTCTCTTTTTGGCGGTATTGCTGGGTGCTTTTGCTGCAAAAGCTCAAAATCAACTAATGAAAGACCTGAAAATTGAATCCGCTGATTCCATCGTAATGGACAGGGTTTGGAAGGGGAAATTAGGGGATAAAATTCCGGTGCTTCTCCGTTATCACATCTATGATGAGATCAATTATGGGCAGTATGGTCATTTGGTTGTCGGACGTATTGCTTATCAAAATACCAAAGAGAAAACGGCCTTACCCTTACTCGGTTTCGTTAGTGATGGGGGCTATTTTAGACTGGGAGAATATCAGAAAGACGGAAATATTTCCGGGGTTATTTATGGAAGAGAAAAAAATCAAAACTTTGAGGGAGAATGGAGCAAACCGAATACTGAAATTAGCTATAATGTCAATTTAACGAGACAGGAACAGCCCCTTCCTGCTATAGAAATTAAAGCCAATCCCGATAGTGTTTTTGGTAGTTACGCTTATCGATATGGGAAAAGAGGCTATCAAGGCCAGTTAAAGTTGACGCAAATAAACCCCGGGCAGTCGACGCTTTACATGTTTTCGGTGACGAATGCGCCTGCCAGAAATATGGCAGATCTGGTGGACAACGATACGATAGCGGTGACAAAAACAGATTTTATCCATCCAGTTGCCTATGCTGATGATTGCGCTGTACATATCCGGTTTTTTAAACATTTTGTTATGGTTTATTATCCTAAAGCATCGCCTTGTCAAAATGCATTCGGCGCCCGCGCTACCTATGAAGGATTTTATTATAAAGTGGATTGGGAGATACGGACCAATGACTGATATTCATAATTTTATAAAACAGGTAGATCGTATGTATATCCGGCTTTCTAAAGTTTTAGTCTTCTTCTAACGCCTCTGAATTTGGAGCTTGACAAAATTGACCTGATTTTTGCAGTGAGTTTGACAATTGGCAACCTTAAAAAATATGAACTTTGGAAAATAGAACCTTCATCTTTACTTCTCAAAATCCTAAGGCTTCCCGATATTTACTGATTTGTCTCCTCAGTTTTATTATGCCTTTTGGGGTCTCTTTTTTAAATCCTATTCTTTTGATGACGGTGGTAGTAGGCGCTTTAACACTTGGATTTGTTCTTTTTTCCCGACATACTAAAGCCCCGGAAAAAATAAAGCTTTATGATTCGTATCTGCATTCTGAGATTTTCGGGGAGATATATTATGAAGACATCGTGTCTGCAAAACCGGTGGTCATTGATACCGGCAGAGGGCTGAGGCTTAAATTAAACAAGGGGAAAAAGGCCTGGTGGCTGGCTTTAAAGAAAGAAGAAAATCCGGAATATGAAGCATTTGTAGCGGCCTTATCGGAGGCCGTCAGTCATTTGACATTTTCCGAGAATACCGTTCTACATCAACAAAAGGAGGTGAGGTCTGTCCAACTTGATTCAGACGTGACCATTGAAAGAGAGAAAAATAAAAAGGCACAACCTAAAACGGACCGGGTTCAAAATTCATCCCCTGAAATAGAACTTGAATTAAGAAATGTACAAAGAAAAAACAAAGGCTCAAGAAAAAACACGGCGATTATCTCGGGCCTGACACTTTTAGTATTGGCCCTTTTGGGGCTTTTCAAGGTGTATGCCCCCAGGTGGGAACAGTCCAGAAATGAAAAAGAGAGGCAAATGATTGGGCAAGGTCTGGCCTTGCAACAGGAGAAAAAGGCAAATTTGATGGATTCTGCACAAGCCCTGATTCGGGAATATACGGACAAAAATGGCCCCTACTTTCTATATTCCAATGATTCTACGGCCACACTGCGATATTTACCCGTCATTCAATTTAATAACCCCTCTTCCGGCGGGATAAAATCGCTGGTGTTGGATGACCGGCCTGAAAAACTGAAAGCCTTTCTGGCAAACCCCGATTCGGCATCTTGGGCAATAGCCTTGAAAACGAGCGATCAAGCTTTTTATCAGACGGATGCTTATACCCTGGGCGACAGGAACCTGGAGACAAAAATTTATTTTACCCTTACGAATAAGAAAGTATTCGTTTCGGCACCGGTTTCTTATTCGGGAACGGGCGGGGAGCAGGTTTTGGATTCTATTCCGCTGCAACTGGAATTTGCCGTGTCGTTGGATACGAAAGGCGATCTCTCAAAGGCAATACGGGAAGGGTTAAATGTGCTGAAGCCTTATCTCAGGAAACATCCGGAGAGCATGAATTTTTTTCTCGCTGCCCGTCAGGGGGAAGGCCGGATGGACAAGGATTTATTTGAAAAGGCCGAACGGATATTAAAAGTACAACTGGCCAAAATGCAAGTGGACACCTCCGGATTTAAAGAGAAAATATTTTAAGAAATAAAGAAATTACAGCCATCTTATATCCAGATGCTTTTTAATTCCTTAAATCAAAACCATTGGTAAATAATTAAGTCCGGTTTTATTTTACCGTGTCCTGTTATGGTAATTTGTCAAATCTTATTGGACTCCCCGGTCTCTTCACCCTGATATTCTCTTAAAATTATCTTTTCAACCCACACGCTCCAGTAGCATTTTTTTGTTCTCGGATTTCCACCTTTTTTATCGCCTGACATTACAACCATCAGTAACGGATCAGAATACCCAATAGCATTTTGATTTCCCCTGTCAAGCCGCCCTTTTGTACCTCTCACAGTTCCTTTAGCATCCAGATTGTGCAGGAGGTATGTCCTGAATGTCCTAATGGTTTTTGAAGTTGCCGGAATCCCTGTTTTTTATAGATGTTCACGGCATTTCCAAAATCAGGCAGACTTTCCAGGTAAACAGAAGTATATCCTAATTCTTTAGCAGATTGGATACTTTTCTCCATTAGCGCTTTCCCGATTCCTCTCCCCCGTGCTTCTGAGGACAAATAAAATTTTACCAATTCGACATATTCCGAAGGAAGGCCCCGGGTGGGATAAATACCACAACAACCAACAATCTGCTCGTCCATCTCCGCTACCCAGAGCACGGACCTTTTAGCCTGGAACAATTGAAAAAGGTTCTCGGTGGTAGGGTCTGAATAAACGGTCCCTTCTGTCGGTGCCTTGTATTCCTCAAAAGCCCTGCGGATTACGCTGGTCAGATGTTTATTATCTGTCTCTTTTATTGATCGGATTGTCATAGCCCGCCCTGTGATCATTGCTTTGGAATCTGTTTTAAGATATCCTTTAAATAATCCCAGAATTTTTTGACTGATGAGATACTTACACGTTCTTCTGGAGAATGAGCGCCTTTAATAGTGGGCCCGAAAGAGATCATTTCCATCTTTGGATAATGGGAACCAATAATTCCACATTCCAGACCGGCATGGCAGGCAATGACCTTAGGCGCTTTACCAAACTTTTCTTTATAAATATTCACTAAAACAGAAGTGATTGTTGCATCAGGATTCGGCTGCCAGCCGGGATAGGACCCTGAAAAAGTGACTTCCATACCGGCCAATTCGAAACAGGATTTTAACTGATGGGCAACTGCCATTTTGGTGGATTCTACCGAAGAACGGGTGAGGCAAAGTACTCTTATCCGGCCATTGTCTAAAATCACGCGAGCAATGTTATTAGAAGCTTCAACAAGGCCTTTTACGTCAGGACTTAGCCTGAATACGCCGTTATGTGCTGCATTTAGTGCTTTTATAAACAGAGTTGAATCTTGAACTGACAGCCCCTGATCCTGTATTTCAATATTGGCTAAATCAATGGTTAGCGTCTTTTCGATAGAACGGTATTCAGCCAGGATGTCTGCTTTTAAGTCTTTGATATTTTCTAAAAAATCTTCTCTGTTTTTAACGGTAACTTGTGCCCTGGCTTCTCGTGGTATGGCATTTCTTAAACCGCCTGCGTCTATTTTGCACAATTGAATATCGTATGGGATACCGGCAAATAGAAGCCGTGCTAAAAGTACGTTTGCATTGCCGCGGCCCTTGTCGATGTCCATGCCCGAATGGCCACCTTGCAATCCTTTAATTTCAATAGAAATACTTTGGCCATCCGGAGTGACGGTTTTGTAATCTTTAGCGGCCGTCACATCTATTCCACCTGCACAACCGATATCAATTTCTTCATCTTCTTCTGTATCCAGGTTAAGCAAAATATCTCCAGTCAAAAAACCGGGCTTCAGCTTAAAGGCTCCCGTCATACCGGTTTCTTCATCATAGGTGAACAAAGCTTCCAAATCCGGGTGAGGGATATCATTACTTTCTAAAATACTCATGATAGCAGCCACTCCAATACCGTTGTCTGCCCCAAGGGTAGTGCCTTCTGCCTTTACCCAGTCGTCCTCCACATACATTTTGATTCCCTGCGTTTCGAAGTCAAAAATTGTGTCGTTGTTCTTTTGATGAACCATATCCAGGTGAGCCTGCAGAATGATTTCCTTTCGGTTCTCCATTCCGGGAGTGGCTGGTTTACGAATGAGCACATTTCCGGTTTCATCAACAATCGTTTCAAGCCCAAGAGATTCACCAAAATCTTTTATAAAGGTAATCACTTTTCCCTCTTTTTTAGAAGGCCGGGGGATCGCATTTAATGCTGAAAAATTTTTCCAAATGGGCTGGGGTTCGAGAT
>CAYRBD010000077.1:10980-16107 GCA_964422465.1 uncultured Chitinophagaceae bacterium | reverse complement strand
TTTCGTTCCCAACTTGTTATACCTTTGCACAAACGTTTGAATGATTATGAATCACATTTTGCAGGTCCATCACTCGGATAATATTATTGTAGCTCTGACCAATCTGGAAAAGGGAGAAGAAATTTCTTTGAATGGAGAAGTCATTAAAATTAAAGAGCGAATTCCCCAGAAACATAAATTTGCGAGAACAGCAATGTCAGAAGGAGATAAGTTAGTGATGTATGGGGTAGAAGTAGGCCGGTTGTTGCAGAATGTGGAAGCAGGCGACTTAATCAGCAAAGAAAAAGTAAAACATTCTACCAAAGATTTTGGGGAGAAAACAAAGGATTACCAATGGCAGGCTCCGGATGTGAGCCGTTGGAAAGATAAAACCTTTATGGGGTACCACCGTTCTGATGGACAGGTGGGGGTACGCAACTACTGGCTGGTTATTCCGATGGTATTTTGTGAGAACCGGAATGTGATGATGCTGAAAGATGCCTTTTTAAAAGGTTTGGGATATGCCCAGCCGGATGTTTATCTGCGGCAGGTAGAAGCACTGACTGAAGCTTTTAAATCCGGCGCAGATGAACATAAAATACGCAGTATTACTTTTGAAGCTGAAAAGAAGGCGGCCGCCTCTGAGCGGGTATTTGAAAATGTGGATGGAATAAAATTTTTATTACATGAAGGTGGATGTGGCTGTACCAGGGCGGACTCCAATCGCCTTTGTGCATTACTGGCCGGATATTGTATTAATCCTAATGTAGCCGGAGTAACGATTTTGAGCCTGGGGTGCCAGAATGCGCAGGTCGCCATTCTTGAAGAAGAGATTCAAAAGCGTAATGCCCATTTTGATAAACCCTTTTTAGTTTTTGAACAACAGAAATGGCCAAGCGAATATAAAATGCTAAGCCAGGCTATAAAAAAGACTTTTATCGGGCTAACGGAGATTAACAAATTTCAACGTGCCCCCGCTCCACTGAGTAAGTTAACCATTGGTGTAAAATGTGGGGGATCGGATGGATTCAGCGGTATTTCTGCTAATCCGGCCGTGGGACATTGTGCGGATTTACTGGCTGCACTGGGAGGAAAGGTAGTCCTTGCAGAATTCCCGGAACTCTGTGGGGTAGAACAAGAGTTGATTGACAGGAGCGTAAGCAAAGAAGTGGGCGCCAAATTTGCGCAATTGATGCGTAAATACGCGGCTAAAGCAAAGGCCGATGGTGGCGATTTTTCAATGAATCCTTCTCCCGGAAACATTAAGGATGGGTTGGTTACGGATGCCATCAAATCTGCCGGAGCTGCACGAAAGGGAGGAACCTCCCCTGTAGCAGATGTGCTGAGCTATCCGGAATATGCCAGACAATCCGGTTTGAACTTGTTATGTACGCCCGGAAATGATGTGGAAGCGACTACGGGGATGGCGGCAGCAGGTTGCACCATTCAGTTGTTTACAACCGGTTTGGGAACGCCAACCGGCAATCCTGTTTCTGCAATGGTAAAAATATCCAGCAATACCTCCTTATCCAAAAGAATGGCTGATATTATTGATCTGAATGCCGGTACTGTTATTACGGGAGAAGAGACCGTGGAGGAAGTGGGCGCCCGAATACTGGATTATGTGATTGATTTGGCCAGTGGAAAATATGATACCAAAGCCATGGGGCTGGGGCAGGATGATTTTATCCCCTGGAAAAAGGCTATTTCTTTATAAACACAAGAAAATCCCCCCTGACTTTTGCCGGGAGGGATTCCTGTTTAAACTGAAATGGTTCAGGTCTTTTCACAATAGGTTTTTTATAAATAGGGCTTTCAGTTAAACACTTTTACTAAAAAAACATATTGTTCTAATTTCTTTATCTGGTTGATCCTGCTTAGGTTGCGCAGGGGAGAACTGGGGTTTCTTAACGCTTTTTTGGGAAAATCCTTCGGCAGGCTGTCAATCATGTCTAATAAGGAAGTGGACTTGACAGCGAAAGCAATGTTATCGGATGCCGACTGCTTACCGCTGATAATTCCCAGGATATATCCCTGTTCATCAACTAACGGCCCGCCACTGTTGCCGGGATTGACCGGCAAGGTAAGTTGATAGGAAGCAGAATCTCCACGAAATCCGGTCTCGGCACTAATGTATCCTTTCCCATATACGATTTCATTTCGGGGATAGCCCAGGGTATAAACTTCTTCCCCTAGCGGGGCTGCCTTGGAGGATAAAGCAAAGGGGAGCGGAGCGGTTTTAAAAGTAGAATCCTCAACTTTAAGCACAGCCAGATCGCATTGTGTATCCTGATAGACGATCCGTGCCTTTAGAGAACGTCCGTCCTGTGACACCACGTGAATGGAATCGGCCCCTTTGATAACATGAGCATTGGTAGCGATGTATCCGTTATTGGATATTGCAAATCCTGTTCCTCCATATTGACCGGGATTAACCGGTTTGTTGGAGGACTGAAGGTCGTCCCGCAGGTCTTTTTGTGAACGCTTGATGTTATCTATTTCTCTTCTTAATATGGTATAGCTGCTGGTTTTATGGTTGTTAATCCGATTCATTGTCAACCACAAACCTCCTATAGAAATAATAAGGGCAAGCCCGGCAGCCACGGCGGCGGCTTTCCATAAAAAGACCAGTTTACCGGAAGAATCTGTTCTTTTTTGAACTGCTTTCCACTCATAATAAGAGTTGTTAATAGTTTCTTTTATTTCCGCGCGCTCGGCTCGTTGTTTTATTTGCCGCCGGAGAGCGTGATGTTCTTCAAACAACTTTTGGGCCGCAGGATCTTCCCGGCAGGTGTTTTTAAAACTTTCCTGTTCCTGCTCGGTCATGCTGCCATCCAGAAAGCGATCTATTTCTTCTATAAATTTCAACTCATTTTTCATCACTCTTCTCTTTATTCCTTTATATTAATTCATTTGCTACTAAAAAAAATCTTTTTTAACCTTTGCAGACATTTATATTTTTGTGTCTTGGCGTTATCGGTATTCGTATAACCATATTTTTCTACCAGTTGTTGCATGGATAACTGGTTGACGTAAAAATCTTCAAGTAGCTCCTTGCAGGGGCTCCCCAATTGATCCATCGCTTCATTCATTTTCTCAAACTGTTGTTCTTTTTGCTCATGATCTTCCACATCTTCTTCCACATCGGGCATTGTTTCTTCTACCGCATTTCCCGGGTAGATGGGGTCTTTCTGCCGGTGTTGCAACTGCTTCAACCACAATCGCCTGCATACGGCGTATATATAGGTTTGAAGTTGAGCAGTTAAAACAAAGTCTTTTTTTTTGCTTTTATTGTAAAGAACCAACAGCGCTTCCTGAAATAAATCTTTCGCTTCTTCTTCATTTCCGCTATTCTGAAGAACCATTTTACAAATCATTGGGAAATATCGCTCGTAGAGGGTATGTAAAACGGTATGATCCTTTTCTGCAATACCTTTTATCAAGGCCTTGTCTGACGGAGTTTTCAGAAATCGCTGCTTCACTATTTAATACCTTTTTTGGGCTTTGGTAACCCAAAGTAATTGAAAATTATTGAATCGGTTAAAAAAAATACCTTTTAATGGGTTACCTTTTTATTGATGCCGTATTAATTATTATATTTTAAAACAAAAAACATCAGTATTATGAAAAGTCTAGTGAAATTAGGCATCTTCGCATTAGCTTTAGGTTTGTTTGCAACAGCTTGTAACTCCGGTAGTAATCAGAACAGTGATTCCCAGGAAAACCCTTCCATGGAACAACAAGCACCAAGTGAAGCACAGCCACCAGCCGCTACTCCGGATTCCCTCAATGCAGTTCCGGATACAACCAGTGCGGACACAGATAACATGTAATTAACTTGTAAAGTGAAAATTATAAAAAGCCGTTATTCATAATAGAATAGCGGCCTTTTATTTTTAATGAAAATGCAAAATAGGGTCTGTTTTTTGAAAAATAATTAAAATTCTAAAAAAGTTATTGTTTTTATGAAATCTGTTTGTACCTTTACCTCCGAGAAATGAAATTGTCATGTCAACTTCTTTGTATTTTTTTAACTTTAGTTTTTACTTCTTCCAAGAGAAGAACTGAGGTTGATATGTCATTAATATATTATTGTAATGAGGCCTCAGATTTTCTGAAGGCCTTTTTTTTTAAAGAAACAGGAACATGTTAAAGTCATCGGGTACCTACTTTTTTGCTTATTGCTTTTTTTACGGCTTTAGAACGAAAGCAGGCGGGAAGGTAATAGGTTAAAATAGGTTCCTTAATAGATTCCCGCCATTATCCGGCGGGATTTTTTTATTTAGATAACAAACGAAAATTAAATAGAATGCCGAAGAGAGTTGCTATTCAGGGTTTTGAAGGATGTTTTCATCAGATAGCTGCACAAAATTATTTTGGGAAGCAGGTGGATATCGTGCCCTGTGTTAGTTTTAGCGAAATAGTGAAAAAAGTATCTTTGGGGCAGGCCGATTCAGGAGTGATGGCTATCGAAAATTCTACAGCCGGGAGTATTCTTCCGAATTATGATTTATTGCAACGTTCGGATTTGTTCGTTGTGGGAGAGATTTATTTGCATATTCGACAACATTTAATTACCCTGCCAGGGGTTTCATTTAAAGAAATTAAAGAAGTACATTCTCATCCTATGGCCCTGCTGCAATGCCGGCCCTATTTGGAAGAACACCCTGCCTGGAGATTGGTGGAAACGGAAGATACGGCCTTGAGCGCCAAACATTTGCGCCAATACAATTCAAAGCATGTTGCTGCCATTGCCAGCAGCCTTTCGGCAAACCTTTATAACCTGAATATTATAAAAAGAGATGTCCATTTTGAAAAGAAAAATTATACCCGGTTCCTGATTTTGAATAGGGAAGAGAAGCAAAAAGATGTGAAATTGGATCACAAAGCTTCACTTTATTTTCAGGTCGAAAATCAATCAGGGTGTCTGGCCAGAGTACTAGGCTGTATTGGAGAAAATCAGATTAATCTTTCAAAGCTGCAATCTTTTCCCATTCCCGGCCTGGACTGGCAATATTATTTTCATGCTGACTTGGAATTTTTCACAATGGATCAGTTTGAGGAAGTGATGGAGTGTATCAAACCCATTACCAAAAGATTAAGAATACTTGGAATTTATAATAAAGGACGGACTTGTGAAGATGAAGG
>CAYRBD010000077.1:3473-10880 GCA_964422465.1 uncultured Chitinophagaceae bacterium | reverse complement strand
CTGGAACCCTTGAACAATACAACAATAAAACCATACACTCATGCATATTCCCGTAGCCAAACGATTAGGAGAAACAAAAGAATATTATTTCTCAAAGAAGTTGAGAGAAATAGCAGAGATGAATAAAAAAGGAACTAAGGTGATTAACCTCGGAATAGGCAGTCCTGACCGGCCTCCGCATCCGGAGGTGATAGAGAGGCTTCATAAGACAGCGCTTCAGGAAAACACGCATGGCTACCAGAGCTATAAAGGGGCGCCGGAGTTACGGGAAGCATTTGCTCAATGGTATAAGCGTTATTTCAGGGTTTCCCTCGATGCCGAAAAGGAGGTTTTGCCGCTTATGGGTTCCAAAGAGGGAATCATGCATTTGAGCATGACTTTTTTAAATGAAGGAGATCAGGTTTTGGTTCCCGATCCGGGATATCCTACTTATCGTTCCGCCTCACAATTGGCAGGCGCAGTTTGTATCCCTTACGATTTGAAAGAAGAGCGCGGGTGGAAGCCCGACTTGAAAGAATTAGAGGAACGCGACCTGAGCCGGGTGAAGCTGATGTGGGTAAATTACCCACAGATGCCTACCGGGGCGAAGGCTGATCCTGCTTTTTTTGAGAGGTTGGTAGCCTTTGCCAGGCGGAATCACATTTTGCTTTGCCATGATAACCCCTATAGCTTTATCCTGCCCGGAGAAAACAGCCGGCCTCGGAGTTTGTTGGAGATTCCCGGAGCCAGAGAGGTGGCGGTAGAATTAAATTCTCTGAGTAAGTCTCACAATATGGCAGGCTGGAGAATTGGTGTTTTGGTGGCACACGAAGAAATTATTCAGCAGGTAATGCGGTTCAAGAGCAACATGGATTCGGGTATGTTCCTGGGATTACAGCAGGCGGCTGTCCATGCTTTATCGCTGGGGGCTGATTGGTATGCGGAGTTGAACAATACTTACCGGAAGCGGCGCGACCTTGCAAAAGAGTTGCTGGATAAGATAGGATGTAAATATGAGGAGGATCAGCAGGGGATGTTTTTATGGGCCAGGGTGCCTTCTCAGTATAAAGATGGTTATCAGTTGAGTGATACTTTCCTCTACGGAGGAAGGGTATTTATTACGCCGGGAGGTATTTTTGGAAAGAATGGGGAACCCTACATTCGGATAAGCCTGTGCAGTACGGTAGAAACCATTCAAGAAGCCATAAAAAGAATTAGAGCGGTATTGGAAAAACAACCTGACGAACAAAAAATGAGTGTAAAATGACCATAACTGTTGTTGGTGTCGGATTAATCGGGGGCTCAATGGCATTATCCTTAAAAAAGGAAAAAATTGTGGATAAGGTTATTGGAGTAAGCCGTACCGAAAAGAGTTTAAACAAGGCACTGGAGCGGGGACTGATAGATGAGAAAGCCTGTATGGAAGAGGCGGTATCTCAGTCCGACTTAATTATTCTGGCTGTTCCGATGGGTGCATTGCAAAATTTGCTGCCAACCGTTCTGGACCAGGTAAAAGGGGGGCAGGTAGTGATTGATGTGGGGTCCACAAAGCTTGAATTTTTGAAGCAGATAAAAGATCATCCCATGCGCAGCCATTTTGTAGCGACCCATCCCATGGCGGGAACAGAATATTCGGGGCCGGAGGCGGCAGTGGAAGGACTGTTTGAAGGAAAAACAGTGGTGCTTTGTGATGTGGAAGACAGCGATGAGGAGGCTGTGGAGCAAGTGAAAAAACTGTATGAAACGCTGAAAATGAAAATTATATATATGAATGCAGAGGCACATGATATGCATGCGGCTTATGTATCTCATATTTCTCATATCAGTTCTTTTGCATTGGCCCTGACGGTTCTTGAAAAGGAGAAAGAAGAGGAGCATATTTTTGACCTGGCGAGTGGAGGATTTGAATCTACCGTGCGTCTGGCCAAAAGCTCTCCTGATATGTGGGCACCTATTTTCATGCAAAACAGGTATAACGTCTTGGATGTTTTGTATGAAATGATCTTCCAGCTTAAAAAAATGAAACAGATGTTGATCGATCAAGATGAAGAAGGATTCCATAAGCTGATCGAAGACGCCAATAAGATAAAACGAATACTCAAATAAGCTTAAAGCGGAAGGCTTAAAGCGGAAAGCCTAAAGCGGAATTGGGACGACCCTGAAACAATGAAACTCTGGAACTATCCTGGAACAACAATAAAACCATACAACCATATAACCATTTAAAACCATGGAACAAACAGTAACAGCACAAACCGTGTGGCAGAAAATTGCCCGAAAGGAGCCGGTTATCGTATCCGGACCTTGTAGCGCAGAAACCGAATTTCAGGTATTGGATACCGCTATTCGCCTGGCAAAAACCGGAAAAATAGATATGCTTCGGGCAGGAATATGGAAACCCCGGACTAAACCCGGTAATTTTGAAGGTGTGGGCGCCAAGGGACTTCCCTGGTTACAGAAAGCCCGTGATATTACAGGTCTGCCTTTTACGGTAGAAGTGGCTACGGCAAAGCATGTGGAAGCCGCTTTGAAATATGGCGTGGATATCCTGTGGCTGGGGGCACGAACGACCGTAAATCCATTTTCTGTTCAGGATGTAGCAGATGCTCTAAAAGGAGTGGATATTCCCGTATTTGTTAAAAACCCTATCAATCCGGATCTTCAGCTTTGGCTGGGTGGACTGGAACGTATTGAAAAAGCGGGCATCAAACAAATTGGCGCTATTCATCGGGGCTTTTCTAATTTTGGAAATACCGAGTACCGCAATGCTCCAATGTGGCACATCCCGATTGAGCTCAAAAGACTAAGACCCGAATTGCCTATTATTTGTGATCCCAGTCATATCTGCGGTCGCCGGGATATTTTGCTGGAAATCTCCCAGAAAGCCGCTGACCTGGATTATGATGGACTGATGTTGGAGTCCCATATTGATCCGGATAAAGCCTGGAGCGATGCCAAACAGCAAATTACCCCGGAACAATTGGAGGAAATGCTGAGCAAAATCGTATGGCGCCATGAGACTTCCCAAAAAGAAGAATTTCTCAATGCACTGGCTAAATTCAGAGAGCAAATCAATCACATTGATGATGAAATCCTGACTCTCCTGGGAAACAGGATGAAAATTTCGGCCCAGATAGGATTGTACAAAAAAGAAAATAACATTACCATTTTGCAAACCAACCGCTGGAATGAAATCCTGGAGAAGTCGATTGAAAAAGGGGAGAAGCTGGGCCTCACTAAGGACTTTATCTTAAAGCATCTAGATGCCGTGCATCTGGAATCCATTAATCGGCAGAATAGGGTGATGAATGAAACCCGCGATAAAAAAGAATCTTAAAGAACTAAATAAATAGTTAGTGGAACAACAGGAATATACCTTTTCAGGTAAAAAAGTTCAATATTACTTTGATGAATCCCTGCTGAACCTTTCGCGTTATGCAGATCCCACTGAAACGATTCTTTTAGTAGATGATAAAGTGGACCGGTTGCATGGAGAGAAATTGAACGGCTGGAGGAAGATCGTGGTGGAAGGCTCGGAAGCAAGCAAGAGCATGGCTTGTTTTCAGCAGGTGATAGACCGGCTTATTGAAATGGAAGCGAGTAGAAAAATGATGCTCGTAGGCATTGGAGGCGGAGTGGTTACAGATTTATGTGGCTTTGTAGGCAGCGTGTATATGCGGGGCATCTCGTATGGCTTTGTGCCTTCTACTTTGTTAGCACAGGTGGATGCCGCAGTAGGTGGAAAGAACGGTGTAAATTATGGCCGGTATAAAAATATATTAGGCGTGATTCGACAGCCCGAATTTTTACTTTTTGATTATAGCCTGCTGGATTCTTTGGATAAGGTGGATTTATACAATGGGTTTGCAGAGATAATAAAATATGCCTGCATTTGTGATAAGTCCCTTTTTACTTTTTTAGAAAAAGAGAAAGAGAAGGCCCTGGCAGGTGACCGCCAGGTAATCGGCTACCTGGTTCGTCGTTCAGTGGAAATTAAGTCAGAGATTGTTCAAAAAGATGAATTTGAAGGGGGGCTTCGCCGGTTGTTGAATTTTGGCCACACCATTGGCCATGCTGTTGAAAAATTGGAAAAAATCCCACATGGACAGGCTGTTGCAAAAGGGATGGTAATTGCCGCTCATTTTTCTGCAGCCTTAAATCAACTGCAAAAGGAAGATGTGGAGCGAATGATTACACTTATCCAAAATTACCATTTACCTGTAAAGATTAACAGCAAGCCGAAGGAAATAGAAGAACTATTTAAAATGGATAAGAAAAGGGAAAGAGATCTTATTCATTTTATTTTGTTGGAAAAAATAGGACAGGCTATTACAGCGCCTGTAAGTCTGTCGGAATTGTCAGCATTATTAGAAGACTTTATTGAAAAAAATTAAGAAGATAGTTTAAATATGGATGTAATTGTTACACCCGGGGCGGTGGATGGGCGTGTATCAGCCAATGCTTCAAAAAGTGCGATGCAACGTGCTATTGCGGCCACTTTAATGGCAAATGGCCACAGTACGATCAATAATCCGGGATTGAGCAATGATTGTGTTGCAGCCATGAAAGTGGCAGAAGGCCTTGGTGCCACCGTTAAATTTCAAAATGACCGGGTCGAAATTATCAGCCATGGAGTTAATCCACATTCCTCTGTTATCAACTGCGGAGAATCCGGACTTGGTATTCGTATGTTTACTCCAATAGCTGCATTGAGTTCAAAAGAAATTACCATAGAAGGAGAGGGTAGTTTACGAAACCGGCCAGTGGATTTTTTCGAAGAGGTTTTACCTGCTCTGTCGGTAGATTGCAAGACCAAAGACGGGAAGCCGCCTTTAAAAATTCGGGGTCCGCTGGAAGCAAAAAACATTACGGTGGATGGGAGTTTGAGTTCCCAGTTTCTTACTGGTTTATTGATGGCTTACGGTGCGGTGGCCGAAAATAAGACCATTACAGTTGAAAATTTGACCAGCCGGCCTTATATTGAACTAACCCTCCGGCTCATGCAACATTTTGGGGTACGGGTCGAACATGAAAATCTGGAACGTTTTCATTTTGGTGTTCGTCAACGGTATCGCGCCCGGGATTATATGGTGGAGGGCGATTGGAGTGGCGCTGCTTTCCTCCTCGTTGCAGGCGCTATTGGAGGGGAGATAGAAGTGGATAACCTGAATGTGCTATCTGCCCAATCAGATACTGCAATATTAGAAGCGCTGGAAAAGGCGGGCGCAAAGGTTGTCAGGGGGATGTTTGCCATTGTAGTGGAAAAAGCGCCCTTAAAAGCTTTTGAGTTTGATGCCACGCAATGCCCCGATCTCTTTCCACCCCTGGTGGCGCTGGCAGCGAATTGTAAGGGTGTGACAAAAATTAAAGGGGCCCGGCGGCTTGTCCATAAAGAAAGCAACAGAAGCGAGGCTTTGCAGGAAGAATTTGGGAAGATGGGGATTGAGGTTAAAGTAGAAGGAGATGATATGTTTATCACCGGGGGGACGGGAATTCGTACTGCTGCAGTACATTCCCATAACGATCATCGCGTGGCTATGGCTTGTGCGACAGCCGCTCTGAATGCGGACGGGCCTGTTAAAATTGCTGTGGCCGAAGCCGTTAATAAGTCTTACCCCGAATTTTGGAAACATTGGCAACGTGTAGGCGGAAAAGTAAGCGCATTAGCCATAACCCAGTAAAAGAAATATAAAAATGAATACATTTGGAAGGTTGTTTAGCGTACATATTTTTGGAGAATCACATGGGGAGAGCGTGGGAATAAATATTGATGGATGTCCATCGGGAATACCCCTTGAGGTAGCAGATTTCTTACCCGACCTGGAACGGCGCAAGGGAGGTACCCGAAAAGGGACAACCCCAAGAAAAGAGTCGGATCTGCCCCTCTTTAAATCGGGTATTTATAACGGCTTTACTACGGGAGCGCCGATCACCATTCTTTTTGAAAATAACAATACGCGTTCTAAAGATTATGACAAACTGAGGGCTTTTCCACGTCCGGGGCATGCCGATTTTGTGGCCTCTGAAAAATACGGTGGCTTTGAAGACTTCCGGGGGGGAGGACACTTTTCCGGACGGCTCACGGTGTGTCTTGTTGCTGCCGGGGTGATTGCAAAAAAAATACTGGATACGATAAAAGTGGAAGCTACGCTAAAAGAAATAGGAGGGGAGCCGGATATTGAAAAAGGATTGCAAAAGGCGATCAAGGCGAAGGACTCTGTTGGCGGAATAGTAGAGTGCGAAGTAAAAGGATTGCCTATCGGACTGGGAGAGCCGTTTTTTGACTCTGCAGAATCTTTATTGGCGCATGCCGTAATGTCTATCCCGGCTATTCGGGGGGTAGAATTTGGAACCGGTTTTGCTGCTGCTCGCATGTTTGGTTCAGAACACAATGACGCTATTTTAGACCGGGAGGGAAAAACAAAAACAAATCACGCCGGTGGTGTGGTCGGAGGAATTACAAATGGTAACCCATTAGTTTTCAGGATAGCTGTGAAGCCTACCTCTTCTACGCCTAAAAGGCAGGAAACCCTTAACAGGAAGACGGGGGAAGTAGAACCTTTCCGGGTAGTAGGCAGACATGATCTTTGTATTGCTTTACGAGTACCGGTTGTTTTAGAGGCGGTTACGGCGATGGTGTTGGCGGACTTGTTGCTCTTGGAACAACGGCGAGGCAGGGTTTGGGAGAAGAGGATGTAGCAGTGGCAGGAGACAGGGGACAGTGGCAGGAGACAGATGGCAAGGCTTGGAACTACTCTGCAATCACTCTGGAACTACTCTGGAACTACTCTGGAACTACTCTGGAACTACTCTGGAACTACTCTGCAACCGCTCTGAAACACTGCAACCACCCCGCCCCCTCTCCGGTTTCTAAAAAAAATTTACCTTCGGGCTATCATAGGATTAAAGATATGTTGACAACGGAACAGTTAATTATCCGGCTTGTAGTAGCCGCGTTATTAGGAAGTCTGGTGGGGCTGGAAAGACAGCGGCTGGATTGGGCTGCGGGTTTACGTACACACATGATGGTGTGTGTGGGGAGCGCTTTGGTTATTATTGTATCGGCCTATGGATTTAATGACGTACTCCTGAAAGATAAGGTGATTTTGGATCCCTCCAGGATCGCGGCTCAGGTGGTGAGCGGGATTGGTTTTTTAGGGGCAGGAACCATCTTGTTTCTGAGGCATGAAGTAATTCGCGGATTGACTACTGCAGCAGGTTTGTGGACCGTTGCAGCTGTTGGTCTGGCTGTTGGCAGTGGCCTTTATGAGGCAGGCGTTATTACCACCATTCTTGCCTTGATCATTTTAGCGGCAATGAAACCGTTAGAAAAGTTTATAGTAAGAGGAGGCAGGGGCAGGAACTTTAAAATAGTGGTTAACCGGGAATATGTTTCTTTAGAATTTATTGAACAGATGTTGGGGAGTC
>CAYRBD010000077.1:0-3373 GCA_964422465.1 uncultured Chitinophagaceae bacterium | reverse complement strand
GTGGTTAACCGGGAATATGTTTCTTTAGAATTTATTGAACAGATGTTGGGGAGTCAAAAGATAGAACTGGAGCAAATGACCGTCAAAAGAGGAGATGGTCAGGATGAGGATTATATTCTTCTGACCCTGAGCCGTGCCACATCAAGGAAGAAACTGACCGGGTTTGTGGACAGCATGCGTGGAGTAAAAGGGATAAAAGAAATTAGTTTCCAGGCAGACAAGTCTCTGCAGGATCATTAATCCCTGGTTGTTAAATTTGACGCTTATTATGGGAGAAAAGAAACTTTTAGAACCTGAAGTTTATCCCCTTTCTCTGATTGGAGAAGATAACAGGGGGCAGACCTTTCAAATTGAGAACAACCGGAGTGGGGATTATATTTTGGCATACCGAAAGGCTGGTAGCAGCAGTGGCAGACATTATCATACCGGGAAAGCCGATTATAAAAATCCTGAAATTTTATATTTGTTGAGTGGAGAAGCGAAAATTCGCTGGCGCAGAATAACAGAATCAGAGGTAAAGGAAAGGGTGGTTCACGCGCCTGTTAAAGTTATTTTTCCAATTTATATCTGGCACGAACTGGTAGCCATAACCGATTGTTCCTTTTGGGAGATGAACGCCCTCCGGGATGTCCAAAAAGATTCAGTCCGTGTTGAATAGAGATATTAAAAAGTAGAACCTGAAAAAATATTTAAAATAAATGAGTGATAATATTCTGGAACAAGATAGAGAATTACCCGAAGACACTTCTGTCCGCGGATTATATGAAAATTGGTTCCTGGACTATGCTTCTTATGTGATATTAGACCGGGCTGTACCTGCGATAGAGGATGGCCTGAAGCCCGTACAAAGACGGATTCTTCATTCTATGAAGGAAATGGATGATGGAAGATTCAATAAAGTGGCTAATATCATAGGGCAGACTATGCAATATCATCCTCATGGAGATGCCCCGATCGGGGATGCGTTGGTCAACCTGGGACAGAAAGACCTCCTCATTGAAACACAGGGAAACTGGGGGGATATTCGTACCGGAGATTCCGCCGCTGCTCCCCGGTATATTGAAGCACGCCTTTCCAGATTCGCTTTGGAAGTAGCATTTAATGCGAAAACAACTACCTGGCAACTAAGCTATGACGGCCGTAAGAAGGAACCGCTTACCCTGCCCATGAAGTTTCCGCTGTTGCTGGCACAAGGAGTAGAAGGAATTGCGGTGGGGCTGGCAACAAAAATACTCCCCCACAATTTTTGTGAATTACTAGAGGGAGCCATTAAATATTTAAGAGGAAAACGCTTTCAATTATATCCCGATTTTGTGCATGGTGGAATGATAGATGTAGAGGGCTATAAAGATGGAAAGAGAGGAGGAAAGGTAAAAGTACGTACTCATATTGATATTAAAGACAAGAAGACTTTATTGATCAAAGACGTGCCTTATGGCGTAACAACTACTCAGTTGATAGATTCCATTGTTAAAGCAAATGACACCGGTAAAATTAAGATTAAAAAAGTAGTAGATAATACCGCAAGAGAAATTGAAATTGAGGTACAATTGCCGTCTGGAGTTTCACCAGACATTACCATAGATGCACTGTATGCATTTACCAATTGTGAGATTTCCATATCTCCCAATGCTTGTGTCATTCATGATGAAAAGCCACAATTTTTAGGAGTTCATGATCTACTAAAGTTTTCGGTGGATCATACCAAATCTTTGTTAAAAAGAGAATTGGAAATAAAATTGCATGAGCTTCAGGAAGACTGGCATTATTCTTCTCTCGAAAAAATATTTATTGAAAAGAGGATTTATCGTGATATTGAAGAGGAAACAACCTGGGAAGGCGTGATCCAGGCTATTGATAAAGGGCTGAAACCCTATAAAAAATTATTCCGAAGAACCATAACAACGGAAGACATTGTAAAACTGACAGAAATAAAGATAAAACGTATTTCTAAATACGACAGTTTCCGTGCTGATGAGCATATCAAAGGGGTGGAGGAGGAGATGAAGCAGGTTAAATATGATTTGGCGCATCTTGTAGATTTTGCGGTAGCTTATTATGAAAATCTCTTAAAGAAATATGGGAAAGGGAGGGAGCGTAAAACGGAAATCCACAGTTTCGAAGCCATACAGGCACAGCAGGTGGCCGTTGCTAATACCCGCCTGTATATGAATGCTGCTGATGGTTTTATTGGGACCTCTCTAAAAAAGGATGACTTTGTTTGTGAATGCTCTGACCTGGATGACATCATTGTATTTACAAGGAGTGGAGTTATGAAGGTGGTTAAGGTGGCGGATAAAACTTTTGTAGGTAAGAACATTTTGTATGCCGCAGTTTTTAACAAGGGCGATGAACGAACTACTTACAACATGATTTATGTGGACGGGAAATCGGGAACCACTTTTGCCAAGCGGTTTAATGTTACGGCAGTTACCCGCGAAAGAGAATACCTTCTGGCAGGAAAAAACGGTAAATCCCGGGTTCATTATTTTTCTGCTAATCCCAATGGCGAAGCCGAAGTGGTGACAGTTATTCTAAGCCCGGCCTGTAAAGCACGTAACAAGTCGTTTGATTTTTATTTCGAGGAGCTGGCAATTAAAGGACGGGGATCGAAAGGGAATACGGTAACGAAGTATCCGGTTCGTTCTGTTCGATTTAAAGAAAGTGGGGTAACCACGCTTAGCGCGATTAAAATTTGGTTTGACGATACCGTTGGCAGGTTAAATACCGATGAAAGAGGTACTTTCGTTGGGAATTTTGAAAATGATGATCAGATCATTGCTTTTTACAGGGAAGGTTCTTACGAAATTACTACTTATGAATTAACTAACCGGTACGATCAGGAGGAACTTGTGGCTATCGAAAAATTTAATCCGGAGGCCGTTATTACAGCTATTTATTACGACCATGAAAAGAAACAATTTAATGTTAAGCGCTTTCATATAGAAACGAGCACGCTAAACCAGCGTTTTGTCTTTATTAAGGAAGGAAAAAGAAATTATTTAGAGCTGGTAACCACCGAATCGCATCCAATTGTTTATATGCTAACGGGTAAAAAGAAATCGGAAGCGGAGGAATGGGAAGCAGACCTTACGGAAATGGTGGATGTAAAAGGCTGGAAGTCTGTGGGCAATAAATTGGCAGATAGGGATCTGTTGAGTCTGGAACTTGTGAGACAAGATGCCTCTGCGGAAGGGGAAGACGAGGAGGATCGGCAGGGTAGCTTATTTTAACATGAGGCTCAAATTTTGGTTTGGTGATATAAGGAGAACCCTTTACCTTTGCGCCTCTGTTATTTGAAAAGATAGTAAAGAAAACACCATGCCCGAGTGGCGAAATTGGTAGACGCACTGTGTTCAGGTCGCAGCGCCGG
>CAYRBD010000076.1:0-16130 GCA_964422465.1 uncultured Chitinophagaceae bacterium | reverse complement strand
TTAGGTTGTGATTAAAGATAAAGTCGCATCTAAGTTAAAGAAAAATCGTTTATTTCCTAACTTTTTCCCATTATTCACCGCTATGAGCCGTGTTCACAGCCATTTTTGGGTATCTTTCATGCAGGCATCATTGCTCACTTTTTCTCATCTAAAAAGCAGATTTCTCCATCAGAAAAGCCCTGTGAATCTATCAAAGGGAACATAGCCAAAGGCTTGAGCCGAATGGGGCATTGACCGAAAGCTTGAAAACCACCAATCATTTGTCGGGGTTTATACTCCCGGCAACCGGAAAAGAACCTCATCCCTAAGTTTTCGCCTGCGATAATAGTCGGAATGCGTATATCATCGCAGACAATAACTAACGGGCAACCTTGCCCATAAGCAGCATGAGCCAATACCAGGCAATTTGAATCTTTTTCTTCCTTTTGGTCTCACAGCGTTTATTGAAACCATCGAAATAAGAGCAAATACGATGATGATATTCATTTAGTGCCTATCCATAGCCCACCCTTTTTTGATTAATTGGTAAGTGTTTAACTATCATTTATACGGGCAGGTATTCATTCTGCCCTCCCGACTTTTACAGGATTATAACAAATCCCAAAAGCTCGTAAATATCAGTATTTATGGGCTTCTTTATTTTTTTCATATCAATTTGTCCCGGAAAATTCATGAGATTTATTTTAGGCAGATTTAAGGCTTCAAACCCTGCATCTGTACTTTTCGTACAGCAAAGGGTTTGCAACGAAAAAGACGTCAAAATAAATCCAGGCAATACAAATTCTTCATAGCCCAAATTTGAGCCATTCTATTTTGCCCATTTATTCCTTCAATACCATAATAATCAATTATTTACTGAAGCAGCTTTCATTTTGCGGTGAATTTTTCGGGTTAGACACACTCTGTCATACCTGATCATTTAGGATAATACAATCATAGAAAGAAATAATAATGATCAGGATACAGTGGGAATAAAAGCCAAATCATTCATAAGTAAAAAATGCGCTATTCTCCGGGCCGCAGGCTCCACGTTTCATCTATGGGATCGCCCTTACTTGAAAGGCCGGTATGATGCCAATCGCCTTCCTCATTCAAAGCATAATTAAACTGTAAATCCATGCCTGCCCGGGAGCTGTCTCTGGAAAAGAACTCAATACTTTCTGTGTATTTACCGTTTACAGTGGTATAAGTTCCGCCTCCGGTGGCAATAACTTCTTTTTTACCTGTATGATAAGCGATCCATTGAAAACGAGTTCCCGATAGAATTTTCATCGTTTTTCTCGGATTATCTTCCGGATTTGAAGTGATCTTCCCATCCATTGCCCTTCCGGATATTAACCAGGCGCCTGCTAATGCGCCCGGCGTACCGTTATCCACTCGGTGAAAGTGGGTCTTTGAGTCTGGGATGGTTAATTTGTTGTCCTTCAAAGCAAAAGCAAGCTGGATTTCGGAGCCTACAATTTCAGGTCGCTCTGTATCGAACTCTATGGACTGAATCAGCTTGTTATCAGATACCCTCCAAGAACCGCCCCTGGCACTCACAAAAGCACCGGATTCCGGATTGTAAGTAGTCCAGACCTGATATCCTTTGGTAAATGTAACAACCGTTTTTAGTGGGTTTTTAGCCTCCGGGGGTGCTTCCGCCTCCCAGGCTCCCACCAGGTTCTGGGCAATTCCTGTGCAGACCAATAAAATGCCAAACAGAAAAATAATAAGCTTCTTCATAACATTTGGTTTTGGATAAAGATACTAATTTTATAATATAAAACAAATCCTTACCAGAATGAAAGATACTTAACGACAAATAGTCGCCATTAATCACCGGGATACCCTGTTTCAAAAGAATATTTTATATATCGCTTTTGGGGGTTTGCGAATTTCATTGGATACCTCGTCTGAATCTTTCCTTCTCCAATTTTTTTGAGTCTCTATTCGATTAATTTTCTTGTAAGCAGCCTTAAATAATAAAAACAAAAAAATTATATCCTCTTCTTAAAAAAGTTAGCTCAACCGGTATTAATTCCAAACTCTTTCCAGATTCTGTCCTTTTCTTTGTCCTGTAATTAGGAAATCAACAACCTTATAAGACAAAACTAATGTTTTAATTCATTTTTATTTTACATGACAATAAGGCGACAATCAATTTAACACACCTAATAAGCCTAAATCGTTAGTCTGTAAAATAAATTTTTTGTCTTATGAAAACGCAACATAAATTGGCTTTGGTGCTTTTCCTGCTACTCAGTTGTTTAGGGCAAGCGTACGGACAAATCTTTGACGATTGGGAAGGTCGCCCCAGTATATCCATAAAACATAAATTTAATAACGGAATAGGATTCAGAGCAAGGTATAGTCATTACTTAGATCATAATCTGAGTCACTACAAGAAATCTGCATTGGGTATTAAAATCGACTATAAAATTAGGGTTAAAACCTGGCTGAATCCTGCTGTGGATTACCGGTACAAATACAATGGAAGGGAATCTACTCATGACATTCGTTATTATGCCAAAATTAGCCATGAGGTAGGAAATAAATTTGAGTTGAAATATTATCCCAAATTTCAACACAAAATAGCACACAATAAGGCCCCAGAGTTTTATTTTAGAAACAAAATTGAATTTGTCTATAAAGTCATTAATCCTCTTAAATATACCTACATAATAGAATAGATGGAAAGACAGATGAGTAAAATCCCTGTGCAAACCTTAAAGAAGGAAGGGTAAAATTACAGATAAAAAGCAATTTTACCCTTATAATAAACTAATCCCGTTCCTTACGCAGTATGTTGCCTTCGCTATCCAACTTCAGTTCCCACTCCTCCTTATAGGATTTGGCTTCCAATTTATAAATGGTTTTATTACCTTCAACGATCTTCTTAACATCTTTGATCCGGTACCCTTTGTAGTCAGTTGCTAATTTTTTGGAAACCGGAGCCGGGAGATCATTTTTGGAAATTTCCTGTTTATGTCTGAGTATTTCTCCGGTTGGGCTGTATAATATTTCATGATCCCTGTCCGGATGACGTCCAACTTCAAATTCCACTTCATAATTTTCTCCTTTCATTTCCCAATCAAGGTCTCGGGCTTCAGGAAAGTTCTGCTGAAACTTGTTTACAATAAGCGATGGCACTTTGCGTTGTGGAATATCCTGTCCAATAGCAGAACTAACTGCAAACGAGAGTGCAATAGCGCTCAAAAAAATGCTCTTTTTCATCTTTATTGTTTTTATGGTTTAATAATAGAGCAAAGAAACGAAGTGAATCTGGAAAGATTTTGGAATAACGTTTCCTTCTTAGAAAAAAGGTCAATTATTTTTTTAATCGGATAAAAAAATGATGTTGGCCGCCCTGAAAAGAATAAGAAATATCAAATCCATACAGTTCACAAATAGCCTTAGCTATGGCAAGGCCAAGGCCGGATCCAGCGGGAGAACCTCCAAACTTTTGGAAGCGGTTAAAAATAGAATGAGACTGTAATGGTTTTTCTCCACTATTGCTGAACACAATCTGATCTTTGGTAATTTCTACCGAAATAAGGCTTTTCTCTTTACTATGAAAAATGGCATTCCTTAAAAGGTTAAAAATCAAGACTTCTGCCAAAACCGGGTCCATCTCTACCGTTAATTCAGTTACTTCTTTTGTAGAAAGGCTGATGCCCTTAAAAACGGTTATTTCCTCCATTTCCTGAATCCCCTTTTGAACAATCTGATTTAAGATTATTTTCTCATTTTTTAAGAACTGGTCATTCTCTATCTTGGTGAGCAATAAAAGAGATTTATTAAGCCGGATTAACCTTTCAATGATGTTCATGGTTTCTCCGATATCCGCTACCTGATCATCCCTTAAATGACCTTTTTCCACCAAAAGTTCCAATTTATTCAGTGCAATGGCCAGGGGCGTCTGCAATTCGTGTGAGGCGTTCCCGATAAACTGTTTTTGCTGTTCAAAAGTAGCTTTATTATGCTGCAAAAGGGTATGTGTAGCTGCTTGTAAATCCAGGAATTCTTTGGTCTTGGTCCGGACTTTCGGGAAGCGATCGCTACTGCCCAACCGGTATTTTTTTAGCTGCCCGAGAAAATGGTAAAAAGGTCGCCAAACCTGCCGGAGCACCAGGTTATTAATAAGAATAATACTGAGGATCAAAAGAAAATACAGAACTATCGTGTTTCTAAAAATCTGGCTGATCAGGCCATCCTGCTCCACCATGGAATTGATAACCCTTAAGTTATAAAATCGTCCATCATCTTCAAACGCCGTGGCCAACAACCGAAAAGGTTCCAACTCCTTTTCTCCTTTCCTTTTGGGTACATACATCAGGGTATCCCTGTATTGGTCTCTTGTTGCCATCGCTTCTACTTTGGGTATTTCCCGAATAGAATAAAAGCCCTCATTAAAATTCACCTGCTTCAAAAGGGCCGTATCCTGATGTGCCTGAAAAATAATTTGTCTTTTGTAATGATCCAAACCCTCATCAACACTTTCCTTTATCTCATTTACCATATTGACATAAAAAATGACTCCCCAAAAGCCTATAATGACCAAAAGGGAAAGCGAAATGTACGTGATGGACTGATTGAGCAGTTTCATTTTTCAATTATTCTGTATCCCACACCATAGACTGCTTCTATCTCGACATCGGATCCGGCAGATTGTAATTTTTTCCGAAGGTTTTTTATCTGGTAATAAATAAAATCAAAATTATCGGCCTGGTCGATATTATCTCCCCAGACACGCTCTGCTAAAGCCGTTTTGGTAATCAGCCGGTTCTTATTAAACAAAAAATAATTCAGAATATCAAATTCTTTCCTGTTTAATGCCACTTTTTCATTACCCACCAAAAGTTGACGTTCGCTCAGCAGTAAGGTAAGATTCCCCATTTCTACTGTATCCTTGCCTTCGGTCTGCTTCCGGCGAAGGACGGCTTTTATCCGGGCGTTTAGTTCCGCAATATGAAAAGGTTTAGTCAGGTAATCATCGGCGCCCAGCCCCAGGCCTTCCAGTTTATCATCCAGCGAGTTTCTGGCTGAAATGATGATCACATTTCCAGACTTTCCCGATTCTTTGAGTCCCTTCAACAATTCCAGCCCATTCCCATCCGGCAGCATTAAATCCAGTAAAATACAGTCGTATTCATAAATTGCAATCTTTTCGGAGGCGGCCCAATAATCAGTTGCCGTTTCTACCACAAACTTTTCTTTTAATAAAGAACGCACCAATGTTTCCCGAAGCGCCTTCTCGTCTTCGACAATAAGAATTTTCATGGCCTTAAAAATACAATGAAAATTGGGAAAGAATTGGGAAAAGTTGCTTCCTGACTGTTTCCCAGCCTGACATGGCTTACCCGTTACCTGCTGAAGGCAATCATTTTTCTATCCCTGAATATTTTTTGTAAATCGCTCTGTAACCCAACAACCGTCCAATTGGGGCAAGCGTGTGCATTAATATTTTTTGAACGCCCAATGGAATATCCGCAAGAAAAGTTTTACTGTCAAGGTATCGGAGAGTCACTAACTCCTGAATCAAACCATATTTCCCATTTTTACTTTTTCCATCGGCGGCAAGTCCTACCAGATTTTCCATTAAATAATCAAAGTCCAATGCCGGAGCAACCGTATGGATATACTCAACGGGAACATCACTATTATTGTAATGGTTGTGGGGCTTATTTTTCAGCAGGGCTACCTTTTCTCCAGCCGAAAGCGTTGTTGCTTTGCCCTCTATCCAAACCGTCAACTGTCCAGAAATAACCTCAAATGTTTCATCCTGAAAAAGATGATAGTGTTTAGAAACCAAAGGGCCTTTCGTCTTAATAGAGGCCTTCATAGTAACCCGTTCTCCATTCGTATCCTCAGCAGTTTCGAGATATTCGTAGGTATCCCCGCTTACAGGGTTGATGATTCGCTGTCCTTTTTTTGGCATCTTTGGTATAAATTTTAGTTTTTTACTGGCTTGAAAACAACAAGCGTTCCAAGATAAAAAAGAATTTATATCATTCCAAAAATCTGATCCCCCCAGGCCAGGAACAGGAAAATCTATTTCACGATAGTATAGGACATAAAAGATTTCCCGCTGATCTCACTGATTTTGGCAGATTATAAGGTCAGCTTCCTGATTTATTTGCACAATCTGCTCAAGATAACAACAAAGTATTTTACACTTAACCTTACAATAGTATGTTTTTAATGCATTTTTACATGAAATTCCCCTTAAAAAATATCATGTGGGTACACCTTTACTTCTTCAACTGAAACTGTGGATTACCCGTTTGCCACAAGGCAAAAGAAAACATGTTGGCAAAGTTTTTAAAGGTTACGGATTTGTCTTGTGTGAAATGGCCATCATCAAAATTCACATCCAGTAAGACCGGCTTATCAGAAGCGGTAGCCCATTGTAATTTAGCGGCAAACTTGGCCGGTTGCCAAAGCATGACCCGGGGATCGTGCATCCCGCCTACACAAATAACAGCCGGATATTTCTCACCTTTTTTTACATGATGTAATGCATCCATTTCATATAAAGCACGGCTCTCCACCGAATCCTTTACCGTGCCGAATTCTGCAACATTGGCCGGACCAGTTGTTGTTGTTTCGCTTCTTAACATATTGGTACAACCTACATTATCAATAGCAGCCCCAAACAGATCCGGCCGGGTGGTGATCGCCCTGCCGATAGTAATACCGCCGGCACTGGTACCCATACCTATTAATTTTTGAGACGAAGTATAACGATGCTGAATAAGGTATTCCGCACAGGCGATAAAATCTTTCCAGGTATTGGGCTTGGTAGTTTTATAACCGCCTTTGTACCAGGCTTCGCCTTTTTCCCCTCCGCCACGGACATGAGCAAGAGCAAATACAACTCCTCTGTTCAGTAAAGCCAGGTTCATCGTGCTGAAAAAAGGGGCTATAGAAATACCATAAGAACCATACCCCCTTAACAAACAATTAGCCGTCCCGTCTAATTTTGTATTTTTATTGTAAACAATAGAAAGGGGGACCATCGTACCATCATAACTTCTGGCTTCCGTTTCAACTACTTTCAAATCATGTACACCCGGATAATCTACCTCAGTACCGAAAGCGCTTCTTTTTGTTATTTTAGTATCTGCATTATAGTCATATCGGGTGAGTGGACGGTTCCAGGAAGTAAGTTGGATCAAGCCATCATTGGACGTAATATCATAAGGAGTTAATACGGAAGGCGCCACCTCGAACGCTCCTTCGCTACCGGCAAAAGGAAGCTTAACCGGGGTTAATTCTCCCGTATGCAGGTTATACTGCTTAGCCGTGTAATCGATCCCGTCGCTATAGGTTAGGAACAGGTAGTCTTTTGAACGGGCAATATTCGTAATCGTATTTTCCCCTTCGGGTATCACTACTTTTGCATGAGTAAAGTCAGGGTATTCCAGACTTGTTTTGGCAACTTCATATCTGGGAGCATGCCTGTGTGTTAAGAAATAAATATTATCCCCGACAACAATGATGTTGGTAATTTCATCCTTGAGGGAAGTAAGCGGCTTCCAATCAATATGAGGATGAAGTAACTCGGAAGACGAGGCATAAAAACTTCGGACATCATGACTTACATTACTGGGAACAGCCAAAATATACTTATAATCTTCACTATACTGAACCACACAAATATCACCAGAATCAATATCCAACTTCGGGTATTTCTTTTTGGAAAAAACTACTTTATCCCTGGAAGGGTCATTATTCAGCTTATGATACATGGTTTTGGAATTCATCAAGGCGCTCATCGATTTGGTATCATACCCATTGAGCAATTCATAAATAAATCCTTTGCTATCCTTCAACCAGGAGAATACACCATCCCAGGTAGGCCCAATTTTATAAGGATACAGTTTTTTCGTATCCACATTCAGGGTATAAATTTTACCTACTTCACCACCTTCCTTACTCACGACAAAAGCCACTTTTCTACCATCTTCACTGGGCAAATATGCAGTAATATTATCCTGACTGCCATTCGCCCGCGGGTCAAACAGCAGGATGTCTTTCCCTTCTTCTCCCTGTCGGTAATAAAGCTTAGCTGTGTTCTGATGCGGAAGGGTTTTTAAAAAGAAATAGCGCCCAGCCTTACGCTGAACGTTGCTGATTTCTGCGGGCGCCAATGCATCCAGCCGGGTAAAAGAGGCCACCAATGAATCACGTCCGGAAATTTTGTCCAGCCAGTCATTGGTATAGTTAGCCTGTGCTTTTAACCAGCTTAGTACTTTGGGATCTTTTAGATTTTCCAGCCAGCGATAGTTGTCCACTACTTTCATTCCAAAATAAGTGTTTGTCACTGGTTCTCTTGCCGTAGCCGGTGGATTAAAATGCAGCCCCGCATTGGGATGAATATCCATAGCATGGCTAACTTGTTGCACCCGGGCAACACTTTCCTGACTCACGGCCAAAAAAGGCAGCAAGATAAGGAGCAGGAAGAAATTTAATTTTTTCATGATTTTGTGTTTTTACCCGTTATCGATTACCCTACATAATCCCTTTAAGCGCCTGCCTAAGTTTCTCATTTTCCATACGGAGCTGATTTAGGTTAAATACGCAATGGGGTATTTTAGTCAAATTTTTTTGTAATTCCCTTATTTCAGCATTACTGTAAGGCTTTGCAGATTTTATGACTGCTTTTCCGAAAGTAGTATCTCTTTTAACCTGCTCCATATTATATGTTTTTACCCCATGAATATAAAAGGGGGCTGCTGAAACCATAGAAGTAAAGGTAGGTTTGATACGAACCAGTCAGTAGAACAAATCACGCATTTTATAGTAAAAATCACGCATTTTTGTTATAAAAGGATTCACTTTTACTGAAAAGCTATCCTATTTGGTGTCTGACAGCACCAAATTTGGGTAGAAAGTCAAATGGGGGTACATTCTGTCCCGTACGGGACAGGATGAAATACCTATCAATTTCCTACCCATATCAGGCCCTTAAAGGGGCTTTGGTATTTCGATGTGTGATTACCAATTAAAAAAATCAAGAGTCTTTTCCACATTCTGATGGCAGATACCCAAATTGTTTTTTAAAAACCTTGGTAAAATAGGAAGGATTTTCAAAACCGGTTTTGAATGCTATTTCAGAGATCGATCCGGCATCTTTTTTTAACAATTCCATAGCCCGATGAAGCCTTACCGACCGGATACATTGAGAAGCCGTCTGGTCAATAAGCGCTTTCAACTTCCGGTTGATTTGAGAGACACTCATGTTCACTTCCCTCCCCAGGTTTTCTACCGTAAATCCGGCATCATCCAGGTGGGTTTCTATGGTCTCCATTATTCGCTGCATAAATTCCTGATCCAGCGAAGTAACAGCAACCTCTGCAGGCTTTACCACCAGCCTGTTGCTGAACTTTGTTCGCATTTTGGCCCTCAGGCTGATCAGGTTTTTTACCCTTACCCACAACTCCTTCGCATTGAAAGGTTTAATAAGATAGGCATCGGCGCCCGTTTCCAGACCGGCAACTTTATCGCTGTCTTCTGCTCTTGCCGTAAGCAGAATCACCGGAATATGACTGGTACGATTATCCGATTTTAAGGCTGTACACAATGCAAAACCATCCATCTCCGGCATCATCACATCGCTGATTACCAGGTCGGGGATAGTTTCGGTAGCCATCTTCAATCCCTGTTTGCCATTTCTCGCTTCAAGGAGAGCATATTGCTCCCGGAGATGAGAGATGATATATTTGCGTACATCCTGCTGATCCTCCACTACCAAAACTACGGGCCGGCCCTCCTCATTTCCAACAACAGCCCCTCCTTCTTCTTTTTCATCCCATGCTACAGCCGGGAGTTCCTTTTTATCCGGGAGGAATACTTTCCCGGAGGCGCTCTTTTTATCAAAAGGCAATAAACAACTGAAGGAAGTTCCTTTTCCCATCTCACTGCTTACCGCTATTTTACCGCCATGTAATTCCACTAAATCTTTGATTAACGACAAGCCTATACCACTTCCGGGCATTTCGGTACCACTATTTGCAGCCTGGTAAAAACGATCAAATATATAAGGAAGTTTATCAGCCGGTATCCCTTTGCCATTGTCTTCCACTCTCAACTCCAGTAGTTCCGGTTTGGTATCCGATAAACACAAAGTCACAATGATATTTCCCCCCTTTGGGGTAAATTTAAAAGCATTAGAAAGCAGGTTGGTCAATATTTTTTCAATTACATCCGCATCAAAATAAAAAGCCGCTTCTTCCCTGGTCAGTTTAGTTCTCAGGCGCGGATCTACATCGGTTTCCAGCCGAATACTTTTGGCATCTGCCATAGAGGAGAAAGAATGGACTATTTGCTTTACAAAAGGGATAATATCCTGCTGTACAGCATGGATCTCATATTTACCGGCGTCCAGCCTGGAGAGATCCAGCAGCTGGTTGATCAGTTGCAACAGCCGTTTTGAATTGCGATACATTTCAGGCAAAATACGCTTAAAGGCTTCTACGCTGCCCCCTTGCATCAGGTCCTCCAAAGGGCCTATTAATAAGGTAAGCGGCGTACGAAATTCATGGGAAATATTGGCAAAAAAACGGGATTTCAGGTGATCCATCTCTTTTAGCTTTTTCTCGGACTGAAGGAGTTTCCTTTGGGCGGATTGTAATTCTCGGTTTGTTCTTTGTTTCTGGCGATTGTTGCTATATAACAGGATGGCAATAAGCAGGATGACTATTAAAATTGCAATAAGCGCATATAATTTGATCCTGATTTTGTAGGCTTTTCTTTCATTGATAATTTGCAGCGTCTTCATTTGTTCTTCAAGCTGTAGCCGCTGCGCGGCTCTTGTCTTTTCTGCGGTATAAACGCTGTCTCTCAATCCCAGGGTAAGGCTGGTGTATTTGTATGCGCTATCTGTATTATTTTTAATTTTATACAGATTCATCAAAAGGGTATAAGCCAGGATTTGTTGTTCCGGAAAGGTATTAAACCCGGAGGAATGTAACGCAGCTTCGCTATAATATAGCGCGGAGTCATAGTTTTTCATTGCAAAGAAAGTCTGCCCCAGGCTAATATTCGCAACTATAATATCTGATTTTATATTATCATGAATGGCCTGGCCCAAGGCTTTATGCAACTGCACTAAAGCCAGATCGAATTTGCCCTTTATTCGGTAACTGTTACCCAGAACCCGAGGAAGTGCATTCCATTCATAATTATACTTTTTATAAGTATCAATAGCTTTGTTAATGTATATTATTGCGGAATCCGGCATCCCAAATTTATAATACACTTCTGCAACTACCTCATTTGCACCCACAAAATATCCATTGTATAATGAAGTATCTGTAAACAAAATATCCAGGCTTTTTCGATACTCTTTCAGAGTAAGATAGAGGATACCTGCATAAATAGTAAGTTCTCCTCTTAAAGTATCGTCCTGAATATTTTTTGCTAATTCCCGGGTATGAAAATAGGTTTTTATGGCATTGGTATCCTGCCTTCGCAGCCCTTCAGCAGTAAATTTCCAAATTCCTGCCCACACTTCAATTTCAGGATTATCCAGTTTCTTAGCCAACTGTATGGCTTTTTGGGCATAAAAGAACGCGCTGTCGTTATCTGTCCATAAGTAGGCATGGGCAAGCGCTTCATTTACCTCCAGACTATCCTTTTCAGATTGAGCAACAGAAAGCAAACTCCTCAATGAATCAATAGCGCCGGGGTGCTGAGATTGAGCTAAGGAGAGCTTAACAATAAAAAGAAATAATATAGCAATAAATATTTGTTTCATAGACTGTCTTATAGCATAAAATTACTAAAAAATCATGATCTATCCACCTTACAATCTTATCCATTGGATGGAAATATATTGCCTCAATACTTAAGGTGAATATTTTGTATCTCCAATTTGGCATTCCCATTGCCTCCCTCAATAGAAAATGGAAATTGAATACCGTCCACCTCTTTATAATTATGATACCTGATTGTTCCTCCCAAGACTGCACTTTCTCCGGTTGATTGAAGCTTCAGGCTGGATTCTACATCATAATAATTGAGGGTGAAAAAGCGATTCGGGCCGGATATTTTCACTTTGTAGGTCAGATTTCCTTTGACCAGTGCATAGCCCTCTACTTTCATTTTGTAATGTTGATTTAAATAAGTCAATTCAGGGAAAAACCGAAGATAGCCCATCAGATAAGCGGTATCTGCTTTCAAAGCTGTTCCTCCCATCACCATCTTGGAGACTTGTTGTTTATTTATCACTATGCTTTCGGCAACTTTTTGTTCTTTGGGCAAAATAAATTCCATCTTCAAATGATCCGGCTTTTTTATTTCCTTTTTTAGCTTCATCTTCATATCATAAGCATTTCCCAACGCAGTAAGAGATAAACCTTTCACCGACTCTAATTTTGCCCTTCCTCCAATGGCATTCACGTAACGGGTCAAAATGGCTTTTGCTGTCACTTCGCCCGGTATTTTCTTTTGTAAGCGGGCATCCCATACATTATTATCCGTGTTTACATCGGGCAAAACATGGTCTGGGTCCAAAATAACGGATTGGATTTTTGAAGTGGAAGGATATCGAAAGCTATACTTTCCCCCTCTTTGCCAAATTTCTACCGGCAATTTAAAAATACTGTCTCTTCCGTTTTCTTCTTTCACTTCCACCAACACGGGCAAGGCCATTTTATCCAGGTTCTCAATACGGATTAAAGCGCCGGTTTGCGGACTGTGATGAGGATAAGTTACCTGATCCACTGCCTGATCTAATTTATCATTCGTAAAAAACCATTCCCGCCAGAACCAATCCAGGTTTTCTCCCGAAGCATTTTCAATCGCATGAAAAAAATCCCATGGTGTGGGATGCTTGTAAGCCCAACGTTTGATATAAGTATTAAAAGCATAGTCGAAGCGTTTTTCTCCCAGAACAACATGGTGCAAAATCCATAATCCCAACGCAGGTTTATCATAAGCCGCCGGATTGAGGTTTTCAAGTAACAAAGCATCCGATACCGTCATAATCGGGTCGGCTCCCTTATAGAATAAGTTTGATGCATTGTTATGCTGATCTATTTTTTGATAAAATTCACCCTGATTGAACCATTTCGTACATTCGTTATTGATAAAAGTATTCAGTCCTTCATCCATCCACATATATTTTCTTTCGTTACTGCCTACAATCATGGGAAACCAGGTGTGCCCAAATTCATGAATAGAAAGTCCCCATAACTCATATCCTGTAGCCATATAGGTGTCAAATACGATTCCCGGATACTCCATCCCGCCGGTCCAGTTAGCGGCCACGCTGGTTGCTACCGGATAAGGAAACGAATAATTTAGTTTACGGGAATAAAACTCCAGCGCCGCTTTCACAAATTCTGTTGATCGTTCCCACTGACTTTCTACCGGGTACATCGACTGAGCCAGCGCTGTTTTCCCATCCGGTAAATTCACCCTGGCCGCATCCCAGATAAAAGCTTTCGAAGCCGTCCAGGCTACATCGCGGGTTTGTTTACAGCTGAAATGCCAGGTCAACATGCCCTTTTGCGGACGACTTTGAGCCTGTGTTACTTCAACAGCCGTGCGAATAAAAACAGTGGTATCGCTCTGCCGGGCTTTTGCCAAACGCTTCTTTTCAAGAGGCGTAAGTACCTCCCCGGAATTCATTAATTTTCCCGAACCGGCTACAATCATGTTTGCAGGTACAGAGACCGAGTAATCTATGTCTCCATATTCCAGATAAAACTCACCCAGCCCCAGATAAGGCAGCGTATTCCAACCTTCCACATCATCATAGACGGCCATACGCGGATACCATTGAGCGATATCATATATCATCCCGTTTTTGGTATTAAACCACCCCATACGCGTTCCGAATTTGGGAATATCAAAGGCATATCTGATCTTAATTTTAATCTTTCCTCCGTCCGCAAGTAAAGGATGCTTTAACCTGATCTGCATTCGCGTGTCCGTTATTATATAATCGGCCTTTTGAGAATTTTTGTTTCTTTCAAGAGTAACAGCACTGAGTTCAAAACCCTTCGTAAAATTGCTGTCCACAATAAACCTCAGCGCTTTAGGCGCCGTTAGATTACTCCGGGATGTTTTCTTACCGGCATTTTGATCCATCTGCAGCCATAAAAAAGAAAGATCATCCGGACTGTTATTGGTGTAGGTAATGGTTACCTGCCCGGTCATTCGGTTGTGCAAGGTATCCAAGGTTGCCGCTATTTTATAATCTGCCCGATTCTGCCAATATTTGGGTCCGGGCGCCCCCTTATCACTCCTGTATTGATTTCCATAATGAGGATAAAATAATGGGTTCCACAATGGGTGGGTATCGAAATGAGAAGTATCGGTCTGCGCCTGCACACAGGACAAGATTCCTAAAAACAAAATTGTTGACAAAATGGATTTTTTCATGATTTTGAATTTTTATAAATTATTTAAAATAAAATCCGTCATGCGGGTAAAAAGCTGCATTTCTGTATTCCCTCCGGAAATGCTGTGATCTTTATTGGGATAATAGGCTTGTTGAAACTGTTTATTGTCCTGTATTAAAGCTTTGCTTAGCATGATGCTGTTCTGAAAATGGACGTTGTCATCTGCTGTGCCCTGAATAAGCAAAAACTTTCCTTTTAGCCGGTCTGCATATCTCAAAGGTGTACATTTTTTGTATCCTCCGGGATTTTCTTCAGGTGTTCGCATATATCTTTCGGTGTAGATGTTATCATAATATTTCCAGTTGGTGACCGGAGCGACAGCAATAGCCGCATGGAAAACATCACTCCCCAGCGTAATCGCCATGGAACTCATATAACCGCCAAAGCTCCAACCCCAAAAACCTATTCGGGAAGAGTCTATAAAGCTGAGATTGCTCCGAAGCCATTTGGCTGCATCTATCTGATCGTGTATTTCCTTCCATCCAAGCTGGAGATAAGTGTACTTTTTCTCAAATTTTTCTCCCCTAAGAGCGGTACCTGTATTATCCATAGTAAAGATAATATACCCTCTTTCTGCAAGCAGTTGCTTCCAGAGCAATACGGGTCCCGCCCATCTATCTATTACAATATTACCACCGGGGCCACCATAAGTCATAAACAATACCGGATATTTTTTTGTGGGATCAAAATGAGGCGGCTTTATCATGTAAGCATTCAACTCAACGCTATCGGAATTGGGTACCCTTAAAAATTGAGGCTTTGATAATCTATATTTATCCAGGGTTTCTTTTAAGCCAGAGTTGTTTTCCAATTGTTGAATAATCTTCCCTCCGTTATCCTTAATTGTATAAACCGGAGGCTCATTTATCGTTGAATATTCATCCAAAAAATAAGTATTGTTTGAGTTAAAAGTAGCAATATGCCAGCCGGAAGCATGGGTTATTTGCTTCAATTTTGTTCCCTTAAAATTGACGACAAAAAGTTCCTGATTCATGGGATTGGGGTAAGCAGCGGTAAAATAAAGCCGTTTGTTTTTCTCATCGATTCCCGTTATCTGAATTATACTCCATTCTCCAGACGTTAATTTTGTCAGCTCAGTCCCTTTCATATTGTACAAATAAGCATGCCACCAGCCATCGTTGTCATTAACGATGATAAAATGTTTTCCATCCTTTAGAAAGAATAAATCATCTAAAAGAAAAATATTGATGTACCATTTATCGGTGTCGGTATAAATGATGTGGCTGTTTCCGGAATGTGCATTGCTCAATAAAAGTTCCAGTTTATTTTGTAACCGGTTCATTCTATAAATGCACAAAATGCTGTCATCGGTCGTCCATTTAATGCGGGGAATATATTGATCTTTATTTGTACCAACATCCATTTTTATCTTCTTCCCGGTTCCCAGTTCAAAAACATGAATAGAAACTGCCGGTACCGGTTCTCCGGCTTTTGGATACGGATAAGTGTAAAGCGTAGGATAGCTACTGGTATCTGTATAGAAAGGAAGGGTATATTGGGGGATATCCCTTTCATCAAAACGATAATAAGCTATCTGATCACTACCCGGACTCCACTGAAAAGCTTTTGCAAATAACAGTTCTTCGGTATAGACCCAATCACAGTTCCCATTGAGAATTTTGTTTTTCTTTCCATCAAAAGTGATTTGTTTTTCTTCCCCCGTCAACAGGTTTTTATAAAAAAGATTATTATTCCTTACGTAAGCCACTTTAG
>CAYRBD010000075.1:0-16176 GCA_964422465.1 uncultured Chitinophagaceae bacterium | reverse complement strand
GGGGGTTGCTAAGGCTTCAACGGGCCGGTCCCTCTGCCTTTCTGGATAAGTGGTTTTTAAAGAACTGCGGCAAAGATATAGTTCGCAAGATAAATTTCCCAAAAATATTTCGTACAGATGCAAGAATATTTGAAAAATGAACGAATCCCCGTACCTTTGCGCGTATTTTTGAGGATTAATTATTATTTATCAAAATATTAACGATTTAGCATGCCCGGCCAGTTAAAGGAAGTCCGCAACAGAATCAGGTCTGTAGATTCCATTCAGCAGATCACTAAAGCCATGAAAATGGTGAGCGCTGCCAAGTTGCGTCGTGCTCAGGAGTCCATTCAGCAGATGCGCCCTTATGCAGAAAAGCTGCAGGAGGTGTTACAACATATCGTGAGCAACAGTGATGATGACGTTGTGGATATGTCTCTGGCAGACGAACGCCCGGTAGAAAAGGTGCTGATTATATTGATTACCTCCGACAGGGGACTTTGCGGTTCCTACAATGCAAATCTGATAAAGCTGGCTAAAAACCATATCCTGGAAACCTATCCGAAACAGTTGAGAAATGGAATGGTGACCTTGATGCCGGTGGGGAAAAAGGGATATGAACACTTTTTGCGTCATACTAAATTTGCCGGTAAGCAATACGGCGAAGGAATTAAAATTAAAGAGGGATATCGGGACTTATTTTTGGAATTAACCTTTAATGAGATTCAAAAAGCAGCAGAAGTCGTTGTAAAGGACTTTCTAAATCAGGAATACGATAAAGTAGAAATTATATACAGCCAGTTTGTAAACGCAGTGGTACAGGAATTCAGGGTGGAGCCTTTTCTTCCGATACCGAAAAACAACCCCGTGAAAGAAGAGGTCAGCCGGGAAAATGCAACCAGGCGAAAAGCCAATTTTATTTTCGAGCCTGATGAGGAATCGCTGATTACTGAATTGATGCCGAAAATATTAAATACGCAACTTTATAAAGCCATGCTGGATGCCAATGCTTCTGAACACGGTGCCAGGATGACTTCCATGGATAAGGCTACAGACAATGCGGAGGACTTGCTCCGCAACCTGCGGATTTCGTACAACCGGGCGCGTCAGGCTGCCATTACAACAGAACTCACCGAAATAGTGAGTGGCGCCGCAGCCTTAGAAGGATAAACACGGTTTATACAGGATATAATATGGAAATAGCCGACATCATACCGCATGTGGAAGCATTGATATTTGCCTCTGATCGCCCGTTGCCCACCATAGAAATATTGGATTTTCTGAATCAGTCACAAGGGTTTCTCGAGAATCAGGTCAATATCAACCAGGTGAGGGTGGCCATAGATGCTGTTTGTGAAAAATATCAATCCGATTTCTATTCCTTTGAGGTGATTGAGAGTGGCGGGGGCTATCAGTTTTTGACCAAACCCTCCTTCCATGCTACTGTTGCGCGCCTGAACGGTGATAAATATTTGAAGAGATTGTCCAAGGCTTCCCTGGAAACATTAGCCATTATTGCTTACAAGCAACCGGTAACCAAGTCCGATATAGAGCTTATTCGGGGGGTAAATTCGGATTACAGTGTTCAAAAACTTTTGGAAAAAGAATTAGTTGCCATTAAAGGCCGGCGGGAAGATGCCCCCGGGAAACCCTTGCTGTATATTACCTCTGACTCTTTCATGGATTATTTTGGGCTCAATTCTCCTGAAGACCTACCAAAAATAAAAGAAGTAAAAGAAGAGGTTTCTTCCCAGCCTACACTGCCACCCGTTAATCCCTCTCCGGAAACTTTAAAAGATGCTAAAATATTGTTAAATGGAGTAGAGGTGAAGATGCCTTCCGCTGAGCCAGATCCGGTAGAACCCGATTCGGAGGAAGCAGAGCAGGAGCAACATTCCCCGGATGAGGAGGATTCAAACCCGGAAACAGAAAAAAGAGATTCGGAAGAATAAAACGGCAGGCTTTTTGAAAAAAAATAAAAAAATCTTTGACCCGATGCAACGTTTCGGGTTTTTTTATGGTCTCACTTATAATTAACATCAAAAAAACAGTAAATCTTATGAAATTGAAGAAAAATGTGTTGACGATTGCTTTGTCCGTAGCCGCTTTGGCTTTTGTAACCCTGTTTAGTAGTTGTATGAAGAACAACAACGGAGGTAATAATTCGGAACCTCAGGGTGTTCTTTCTGTATTGCATGCTGCTCCCGGATTTGAAGGGCTGGATGTGTATTTAAATAAGAATAAAATTACAACCAACGGAACCCTCAATTATTTTAATGGCGGGTCCTTACGGGTTACCCCTGCAGATTATACCATTTCTTTTATATTCCCTGTATCCGGCGATACCGTAGCCAGCAAACAGGATTCGTTGGGCGCCAATTATTATAGCGCAATTTTGTATGATACGGCTTCCCAGGTGAAATTAATGCTGATAGAAGACCAGTTTGAACAGTCTCAGAACAGTGGAGATGCTTTTTTACGGTTTCTTCAGTTGAGCCCTGGCAGTGATGTGGTTACGGTTTATGCAGGTAAAGATGTTTATGCTTCTTCCCGCACCTTTGCAGATAACGCAGGAAATGCTTCTCTTTCCAAGTTCAAACCACTGAGCGCGGGCTCTTACAGCTTTACTGCTGTGGATGCTCAGGGAGATACGCTGGGTCACATAGAAGATAAAACCCTCCAGGGCGGAGGCGCATATACCCTGTATTTAAGTGGTTACAAGGGAGCGCCGAAAGATTCTTTGAAACAGACCCTGAACCTCATACAGACCTTTTAAAAGTTTTTGAAAACCCGACCCCGATTAAAAAAGGCTGTCCAGTATTGGGCAGCTTTTTTTTTAATATTTCTTTTTGAATAAGTAGCGAAACCCGATGAAAAGGTGGTTAAAAAAATTGAGAATAGTGCCATAATGCCTGCTCAAAATCCGATACCGCTCTTTCCAGGATTTTTTCTGCTGTTGTTTTGAAACACCGCCGGTTCTGAATTTGCCGATAATCAGATGCGTATTGCAGGTTTTTTGGGCTTTTTTCAGGCAACGGATCATCCAGTCTATATCGGCACAAAGCCTGTACTTTAGATCATATTCTACTGCTATATTCCTCCGCACAATAAAAGACTGGTGAGAAACGACCATTCCATATTTCAGACTTTTCCAGTTGAGGTTTTCGGGCACCTGATGCGGGGTACATTGCGAACGCAACCCCAGACTTTCTCCTTTTTCATTGATAAACAGGGCTTCCCCATAAATTACATCCGCCTCTCCGCAGGCGGCAAAGGCTTTGGAAAGTGTCTCTTCATCATAGAGCAGATCATCTGCATTTAAGAAATAAACATACTCTCCGGTAGCCAGCTGCAGCCCTTTATTCATGGCATCATAGAGCCCCTTGTCTTTTTCAGAAATGACTTTCGAGATTTGATCGCCGTAGGAGTGAATGATCTCTATAGTGCTATCCGTGGAAGCCCCATCGATAATAAGGTATTCGATATGGGGATAAGTTTGAGAGAGCACGCTCTGAATGGTCTGTTCGATGGTCTTTTCTGCCTGGTAGCAAACGGTGATGATGCTGATGAGGGGATCCATGAAGGGTTTTAATACATTGATGGAGACTGGCTGGTATGACGAATACGGACGATAACGATTTTCTCTCTATACCACAAAGGCACGATAGCTGCTATTTTTATTATACTTTTTATATTTATCTGGCGCATAAATTTCAGGATTTAAAGAGAGTTGTTTGATTTTAGCCAGAATCTTTTCACCTACCTTTATTGCATTATCCGGAGAGTCCTCAGCTATAAAGTTTATTATATCATTAAACTGCCTTAAAGGTCGCTGGTTCCAAACTATTTTTTTGCCCATTTATTAAATTCTTTCACGACTTCCTCGTGAGTAAAATATTCCCCTCTTTTGTATTCCTCTTCTGCTTCCTCAATCTCCTTATTGTATTCTTCCAGGGTCTGCCTTTTGGCGCCTGGCGGAGGTGGAATATAAATGTCTTCTTCGGAATACTCATATTCCAAGCTATCCAGAAAAGCGCGCAAGACTTTTTCTTCTTTCGGGTTTCGAGGGGTTACAAGAATATCCATTGCCTTAAATTTAGTAAGGTAAAGGTAGTGAATATTTCGTTAACCCTTGTTTGACAATTTTTCAAACAGCAAATAATATTTTTGGGCCATCAACTGAACATCAAAATGAGCTTCTGCCCAGTCTCTGGCCTTTTTTCTCATTGTCTTCAATTGGTTCGGATGAGATAACAATTCCGCTATCGCTCTTTGTAGCGCCTGCTTATCTCCGAGGGAAACTAACAAACCATTTTCTCCATTTTTGATGATCTCGCCACAACCTCCTACGTCATAAGTGATGCAGGGCAGGCCGCAGGCAATGGCTTCAATAAGGGTATTGGGCAGGTTGTCTTCACGGGTAGGAAAAACGAACAGATCGGAAGCCTGCAGAGCGGCAATGATGTCTTTTTCTTTTGAAAGATATCCCAGGGATTTACTTTTTAGATATTGGAAAGAGGCAGGTAGCCTGCCTTTGCCGATGATAAGCAGGGTTATTTGTTGGTTTTCAGGATGATCCAATCCATTAAGAGCCTCCAGAAGGTCTGCTCCTCCCTTTCGCGGGTCTTTTATATTTTCGGAAAAGAGCAATAATACTTTTTGGTCGGGAGTAATTCCTAAAGTCCGGCGGATATTGTCCTTATCCTTCGGAGGACAAAAGCGATTTAAGGGGATCCCATTTGAGATATGTAAAACCTGTTTACCGGAAAAGACCGGACTTTGTCTGGCCATATCCTGTATCCATTGAGAAGGGCCTACCAATGTCAGGTTGCTGTTTTCATAAATTTTCTTTTTCCTTTTTATCAAAAAGTTCCCTGTGTTTATCCCGATGGTTGGGAACTGCCTGTGCTCGCCGGCTCCGCTTTTCAGTTGTTTCCAACTCTCCTCTCCAAAAGTATAGGCCCCGTTGGCCGTGAAGGGCCACATGTCGTGAAGAGTCCATACCAGCGGCGCAATGTCGGACAGTGGTTCCAGTAAAGAAGTCTTAAAATATCCCCCGTGCAGGTTGTGCAGGCTGATAATGTCCGGCTGAAAAGCAGTTGCGTAATGCAAGATTCGGTTTGTAGAAAACGGAAACCAAAAATACTGAATACCGATTCGGTTTAGCCCATAATTGAGACCGCGCTCCAGAAAATTTTCCACTCCTTTATGGCGGGTTTCTATCACCCTTTCATCCGTTCCCGACCTGAGACCGGCTAACAGGCGATTGTCGGTATGGTAGTGTTGCTGAAGGGCCTCCTGCAGGCGCCATGCCGCTATGGCTGCTCCGCCACGAATATCATGCTTATTGATGAAGAGTATTTTCATGAAATTTTGCTTCCGGACAGGGGGCAAACCTAATCATAAATATTTATTCTTTAATCAATAAGGGGAAAAGCTTTCGGATGTGTTATATTAGCATAAAGTAGCCTGATGATCTAAAGAAGAGCAGTTATTAATATATTGGAACGTGAGCAATATAACGATACATTGGCTGTATTCTGCCGTCTTTTTCATGCTTATCATGAAAAACTGCATCGTTATGCCTTTACCATCCTGAAAGACAACGATGTGGCGGAAGATATTGTACAGACTGTATTCTTAAAGTTGTGGGAAAAAAGGGAAAGGCTACAAATAGAAGAAAAAATCGGCGGCTATCTTTACAGAGCCACTTATAACCTGAGTCTTAATCATATTCGTGATAACAAAATAAGAAAAAAACATATTAAAGAGGCAAAAAGGTCGGTGCCTTCTTTAGCCAACGATGTAGAGGAAAATACGCTGGCTTCGGAGCTTGCGAAGCGTATTCAGGATGTAATGAAAGGCCTTCCCGAACGGTGTCGGCTGGTCTTTTTTAAAAGCAGGGTAGAAGGGAAAAAATATTCGGAGATAGCGGCGGAATTAAACATCTCCGTTAAAACCGTAGAAGTGCAGATGGGAAAAGCGCTTAAAATTTTCAGGGAAAAACTGCAGGACTATTTGTAATTTGATCATTATAAGATGAAATAAAGCGATACAAATGAAACGGCATTCAGGCATACCCATAGATTTGCAACTGATAGGCAAATACCTGTCGGGAGAAGCTTCTCCTGAAGAAGCCGCAGCCATTGATTCATGGAGGGTAAAATCACTTGAAAACAACCAGACATTTGAATCTATAGCCCGTTTATGGGAGGAATCGGCAACCACCGGCAGGCACCGGCAACCACAAAATTTAGACAATTGGCTGAAGCTAAAAAGAGACCTTAAATCCGGCCCCAAAAAATCTCTCTCGTACATCAACAAAAATTTATTTAAGCCATGGAAAATAGCGGCTGTTCTTTTATTATCCCTGGGGATTGCCGCTTTATTTTATTTACTCTTGCCACAATCTTCCCAGGTAACTTACGATAAGGTAGTTCGTACTAAAAAGACTGTTGCTAAAGAGACACTCCCGGATTCTTCCGTCATCACTTTATTTAGACACAGCAGCTTGTCCATACAAGACCGGTTTGCCCTGACCGGAAGGAAAGTGAAATTGGCGGGGAACGGGTATTTTTCAATAAAACCCGCTAAGAACCAGCCTTTTATTGTTTACACAGGAGACATTAAGATAATTGTATTGGGGACGGACTTCAATGTTAAAAATGAGCCTGAAAAAGTAATTGTGGGGGTAAGAAACGGAAAAGTTAAAATGCAAAAAGATTCTTCCGAAATTATTGTCACGGCAGGCTCCACGGGGATATTTAATAAAGTAAACAAGAAACTTGTTCTTCATGCTGATTCCTTAAATCGCAATGCATATAGTTATGTTACCAGGGAACTTTATTTTAACAATGCTTCAATGAAAGAGGTGAAAGAGGCGCTGGAAAATGCCTATGGCATAAACGTGCGCTTCAAAAGTGATACGTTAAATAATTTGCGAATTAATACCCAATTTAAAGAACAGCCATTGGATTATGTATTAAAAGTGATCGGCGCCTCGCTCCGTATTCAATATGACCTGAAAGATGATACCCTCTATTTTTTTAAGAATAAATAAAAATAAGTTTAAAGACTTCCATATTATTTTTTTTTGCCCTGTTGCTTGTGGGACCTGTTGCTGCCCCTTCACAGCAACGAAAAGCAGGGGAAAGCAATTTGCTGACTTTACCTTCCGGGCGGATCCGGCTCGATTCTCTTGGAAGGCTGTTAATCCGGGAGTCCGGATTTATTCTTTCCTTTGATGCAGAGCGGGTAAACCCCGGTACAAAACTAACTTTTCCCGATACAAAAATAAGTTTGAAGGATTTGCTCTCCTATTTAAGGGATCAATACGGACTTACCCATCAAATGATCGGGAATCATATCATCCTCTTTTCCGATAATCACACCGGGCGGCAAGCCCTGGCTAAACCAAAAGTTCCCGTAAAGCGCCTGTATCGGCTGAAGCAGGATAATAGGGATCAAAAGCCGGCTGAGAAACAATCGAAAGCAGAAACCGGCTTTCTTCAACTGACTATCCTTCCGGTTATTTCGATTGAAAAACCTGTTAAATTCAAACCGGTTATTCTCCCGACTATGGTTGAAAAACCGTCTGCCTTCCGAAATTCAGCCTGGAGGGGAAGAGCAGCCCACAGAACACAAATAGCAGGCAGCGAGGTATATTCCCCTAAAGATAATCGTCGCTTTTATGCTTCAGCAGGACTTACGACGAGCGAAGTACTTTATGTCAATCCTCAAATTAAAGTCGGTTTACCCTGGTTGTTCGCCTCTGCTTCATGGGAAACAAATTTCAAAGGATCCGGTTTTTTCTATGGCTTAGGTACTTCGGTTAAACTACCCGGTAACCGGGGATTTCAGTTATCAGCCTCAACCGGCGCATTATCTAATGACTTCGGATGGCCAACTTCCACGGGAGACACTATCGGGCAGGTGAAAACCAGGTTGACCCGGATAGATATTCTGGGGAAGATCCATTTAAGTAGGCGATGGACCCTTCAATTTGGGCCGGTGCTTAATTTTATGGGGAGTAAGTATTCTTTTAAGGATTCGTCAAGGGCCAATTCTTTTCCACCTCCCACTAATGTGAGTAAAGATATGTATATTCTTAACCCGCCATATACACTGAGTAACAACTACAAGGAGAATACCGGTTCAGATAAAAAAATATGGATTGGTTTACAGATAGGCTTATTTTATACGCTATGGTAGAGATACCCCTTGGCCCCAAACTAAACCGCCTTCATTCATAAAGTGAAAATCAGTTATAAAATCGTTCAAGAAAAGCGGAGAATTCATTCCCGGAGAATAAAACTCTTTTCCAAAAAGCAACTAAAAACCCTGCCCCATAACCAGTAAGTTGTACATAGCAGGCTCCTATTGAAACCAGGCCGATATACATGCTTTTATTTTTAACAGAGGCATCAAAAAACAAAAATAGTGTATATAAAACCAGGGGAAGGAGAAACCAGGTCGAAATGAATAAGGCTAAAAGGAGAAACAACAGCGTTCCCAATAGGAAAAGGGAAGGGAAAAAATGCACGATCTTTAAAGAAGCAGGATGTCTTTTGTATAAATTAATCCGGGCAATACCGGAATTAAATACTTGTTTGAAAAACTGCTTCAGATTCGACCGCCGCTTATGATATACGAATGCTTCCTTTATTAAAGCGGTTTTAAATCCGCAATTGAGGATGCGGATGCTCATGTCGATATCTTCCCCAAACCGCATGCTGGAAAATCCCTTTGTTTTTTCAAAAACCGATTTGGAAAATCCCATATTAAAACTTCTCGGATAGAAGGTATCCAGTTTCTCGCTGCCACCTCTTATTCCACCGGTTGTTAAAAAAGAAGTCATCGAATAGTCGATGGCTTTTTGTATGGTAGTAAAATCCGGATGAGCTTTATCCGGTCCGCCAAAAGCATCTACCCAATCCTTTTTCAATTTATCCCGAACCACCTGGATATAATGCGGGGGCAGAATACAATCAGAATCTAAAAAAATTGAATAATTTCCTCTGCTTTTTTCAGTACCGTAATTTCTGGTTAATCCGGGGCCGGTGTTGGGTTTGTAAAAATAGCTGATCTTTAGGAGAGAGGTGTATTTTTCTACTTGTTTATCACATTTTTGGGTTGATCCGTCCTCTACAACGATTACCTCAAAGTCCTTGTCGGTCTGATTACAGAGGCTTTCTAATAACTCATCTACTTCATCGGGTCTGTTGTAAACAGGGATTATAACAGCCAATTCAATTCTATCCTGATCCGCCATCAATCTGTAGAGGTTTGTCCCGCACGGATCTTTTTATATCCATAACAGGGGCCTTTGAAAAGTTCAATTTTGCAAAAATATGGGTTTTGCCCTTATTTTGCAAATGCTATGGACGAATGTATTGATGGCGCTTGTTATTTGATTTTTTTAAACAGATAGTTTGGATTTTTGATTACCAGTTCATAGTTATCCATCTTTCTAACCTCCTTTACTAAACGGTTAACACCAAATTTAGTATAGTAATCTGCGGAATCATCGAAAAGGATGAATCCTCCTTTCTCAAGGTATTTGTTTACCTTTTGAAAATCATTTTTCACAAACTCGTAACTATGATTGCCATCAATATAAGCAAAACTAATTGCCCCGCCTAATCGAACGCGTTTTCCAGTAACATCAGTAGCCTGTTTTCTCCCTTCCCACAAGCGAAAGAAGTCATTGGAAAATTCTTCAATGGTAAAAGGGATATTGCTTGAGAAAAAACTGATGTTCCTCATAAAAGTTTCCTTAACAAATTTTCGGTACTCCTCATGAGTAATACCGGAGACGCCCAGATTTATGTCTTTGTCTTTTTCGCTTCTTTCGAAAATCCATTTGTCACAAGTTATCAGTTTATTGTTCTTTTTGAACTTTATGAGATAATAGTTTATGACATTTGTGGACAAACCACAAAAGCTACCGATTTCAATAATGGGCTTATCTGACGTCAGCTGACTGATAACATGTTCAAAACAATAAATATTCCCCTTGTTAAGCATTCCTGCATTGGCAAATTGCAGCCAGCCGATAAAAAGGTCCGGGCAGGCCTTCTTTTGGTTTGCCAGATACCACAGGTACTGTAAACCATTCAATAGCTTCATCGATCCTTAAGTGTTTTATATTATAACACGCCGGCTTTGAAGTACCCTTATGTTTCTAATTACGGAGATTATATTTTAATGCTAACGCAAAGTTGTGCAAAAGACGTAAGTTAGGTTCTGCAGTGCTTGTATCCCTGATTTTTACTGACCTTGGGCTCCAGAGAGGCGGTTTCTACTTTGATTCTTCCAAAGGAAGAGGGTTTTTGTCCCTTTAGAGACCGGAGGTTGGTAAATCTTACTCCTTCCTGATACCGGTTTTTTGCAGAATCATATAAAAAAGCTGGGAGATGTCTTCGGATAAGCGGCCTCCCAATACGCCAACGGCAAAAATCAAGAGAAACACAAGGCTTCTGAAAGCTATATTTATAAAAACAGAATGAAATTCAGGAATCAGGTAAGCTGTTATGCAATAAGCAACGATGCCCGTCAACAAAATAAAAAGTGTTTTTATAGTAAAGGGCTGCAACTTAAACTTCCACCAGATGACGGCTGACCGGACAATATTATAAGTTGAAAGAGAAATCAGGATGGAATAGGCCGATCCCATCATCCCATAAGCTACTACCATGAAGTAGGTAACTGCAAAAAAGAAAATAGTCAGAATGACATTCATGGTAAAATAAATATTCCAATATTTGGAGTTGACCAGGATGTCATAATTCAGACCCGTTCCCAGGTCGGTTAAATTGGCCAACCCTACAAAAAGCACTATATATTTTCCCGCACTGTATTCCGGCTTGTAAAGCATGAAAATATCATCTAAATTCAACCATATCAGCCCAAGAATGAACAAGCCAATGATCAAAAGGGTGGCCGATGATTTTTTATAAACCCTTTCGATCCGGTCAAGGTCCCTGTTTTTTAAGGCCCGGGAAATAGTTGCGGAAGCAGCTGCCTGCATGCTTCGCTTTGGAACCAGGATTAGAGTGGCCATGTAAAAGGCAATATCAAACACCCCTGCCGTAGTCAGACTTTCTCTGCTGCCCAGCAAAATAGTATTAAAATATTGTTCAAACAGAATGAAAACGCCTCCGCCAAACATAAAAAGCGCATAGGTTCCCATTTTATTATACAAGCGGCGGGTGAGGCTGCTTACTTTAAATACAAAACCGGAATCTTTCCGAATGAAGAGAAAATAAAAGAGGATCAGGGAAACTACGGCAAATTGCAGGCTATATAAGGTCATAAATCCGGTAAATCCCAACCAGTGCAAAGCCAATGCGATTACAATCAAAGAAGTAAACAAACGAACTCCGGATTCCTTAAGAAGGTTGCTTAGTACGGTAAACTGGCGGCTCCAGGCAATCCGCTCCAGCAGGCTGAACATCATGATGAAGAAAACAAAGGGATAGATAAGGTAAAAATAATGGAGCAACAGCGCCGCATTTTCCCCAAACTTGCGGATAATCAGCCCTTTAAACAGCAAGGTGCCAATTACTAACAGGGAGAAACCAAGCAGTGGGATAAGAAAAACCCAGCTTATCAGGTCAGACTTGTGTTTCTTACCGGCTTCATCGTAGTAAGGATAAAAACGGGTGATTACCTCTTTCATGCCCAGGCTGCATACCCCGGCAAGAACCGTACAGATGCTCATCATCATACGGACAAGCCCAAACTCTTCTGTGGTTAGAATGTGGGGGAGCAGCCAGAAGTTAAAAGCGCCAATGGCAAAGCCACCGTACATAAATAGAGAGGATTGAATGCTTTGTTTTTGGACCACACCCATAATGAAAGAAATCGGAATCTGCTTAAGAAAGGCCAAATTTAACAGTTTTAAATTTAAATTTCCCCCTACCTTTGGCCTTCATGAATAATTCCGACATTAGCAATAAAAGAAAGATTCTTCGTTTCCTGAAAAAAATATGGATACTCAATTTTCTGAGAAGGATATTTAAAGCCAGTAAGGTGCCCAACAGGAAGTATGCCCAAATCGTCAAATGGGGAATCCATTCCAGGGAAGATACCAACTATACTTATCACCTGACGGAAATCAATATGAAGTATTTAGCCGATTTCATCTCTGTAGTCACCAACGCAGATAAAAGACAGGTGTTGTCCTATTTTGAGGAGGCAGACCAGGATAAAGAATTGCAAAAATCGATCCTTGATGCGGTGGACCAGTCTGCTTTTAAGCATGTGGCGGATCGGGAAGTTCGTTTTGGGAGGCGTTTGGGCTGGTATGCTTTTGCCCGGATCATGAAGCCCAAAACCATTGTGGAAACCGGTGTGGATAAAGGGCTGGGGGCTATTTTGCTCTGTGCCGCTCTTTTAAGAAATAAAGAAGAAGGCTACCCGGGGAAATATTATGGTACAGATATTAATCCGGAGGCTGGATATATGCTAACCGGAAAATATAAGGAGACGGGAGAAATTCTGTACGGAGATTCAATCGAAAGTTTGTCGCAGCTTCAAACGCCCATAGACCTGTTTATTAATGACAGCGACCATTCTAAAGACTATGAATACAATGAATATCAGACCATCCGGAAATTAATGACCAGCCAAACCATTATTCTTGGCGACAATTCTCACCAGAGCGACAAATTGGCGCTTTTTTCGAATGAAACAGGCCGTAAATTCCTCTTTTTTCGGGAAGAGCCCCTGGATCACTGGCATCCGGGTGGAGGAATGGGAATTTCCTATTTATAGTATCTTTGTATTTTATTAATTTAAAAATGATTCAAAAACGGGCCTAAGCCGTCTGACTTCCGTATGATAAAATTCATCTTCGATCTGGATGGTACGATTACCGCACAGGAAACCCTGCCTGTCATTGCCCGGCATTTTAATATTGAAGCTCAAATGGAAGAATTGACCCGGGAAACAATCCAGGGAAATATTCCTTTTATTGAAAGCTTCATTCGCCGCGTGCATATTTTGGGAAAATTGCCGGTATCAAAGATTGCAGACCTCTTGGAGTTGGTTCCCCTGCATGAACAACTTTTGACTTTTATACAGGAAAATAAAGCAAATTGTGCAGTGGCAACTGGCAATATTGATTGTTGGGTACAAAAATTGCTTAGTAAAATAGGTTGTGATTTTTTTGGTTCCAGTGCCCTGGTGGAGGACGATCAGGTGGTAAAACTAACAAAAATCTTAAAAAAGGAAGAAATCGTACAGGCTTATCAGCGGGAAGGATGCCAGGTTGTGTTTATTGGGGACGGAAACAATGATATGGAAGCCATGCGGCTCGCGGATGTATCTATTGCTTCCGGGCTGACCCACTATCCGGCTAAAAGCGTGTTGCCGGTTTCGGATTATTTAATTTTAAATGAAAATGCATTATGTCGCCAACTAAATCAATTGTTATCAACTGTGCCGGAATTGGCTCCCGATTAGGATTGGGACAAACGAAGGCTTTGATAGAAATTAGCGGCAAATCACTGATAAGCTGGCAACTTGAGTTGTTTAAAGAGGTAGAAGATGTGAGGATTGTGATCGGCTATCAGGCAAAAGATATTGTGAAAGAAGTGTTGCGCTATCGGAGCGATGTTATTTTTATTTATAATCACAATTATTTTGATACAAAAACCGGCGCCAGTTTTTACCTGGGTTCCCGCCATGCCAATGAATATGTGATTGAATGGGATGGTGATTTACTGGTGCATCCGGGGGATGCAAAGAAAATTCTTTCCCAGGATGGAGAATTTATTTGTTATGCAGATATTTCTTCGGATGAAGCCGTTTTTGTTCAGACCAATGAGAAGGGCGAAGTACTTGCTTTTTCACGAGAACAGGGGAATTTTGAATGGACCGGGCCGGCCTGCATTAAAAGAGACCACCTGCAATACACGCCGGGAAATGTATATGAGCAGTTTGAACCCTATCTGTCGATGCGGGGATTGAAAATTACAGCCTATGACATTGATACCTATGAGGATTATAAAAGAGTAACTGAATTTGTAAAGTCCTGGTAGGTAAATTTTAAATGGAAATACGCCTTAAATAAAAGCTATGTCACGAATAAGTTCATCACCCAATGACAAAGAAAAGCCATCCATTGTTCACTCGGAGGTAGCCTCTTTTTTTGATCAACGGGCAAAAAAACTGGAAGAATTGGGGCCGTTGGTAACCGTGATTTATCAGGACAAGCATCCCGATTTGGCCCGGCACCGGGACCAGGCCGAAAAAGAACGGCTTTTACCAATTCTGCAGTTAGATGGTACCCAACGTATATTGGATGTAGGATGCGGTACAGGGCGCTGGGCAGAAACCCTTTCCAAAGCCGGCAAATGGTATCACGGAACAGATTTTAATAAAGGCCTGATACAATATGCACGCAAACATTTTGCATCTTTATTTAATGTAAAATTTACCCAAACTTCCATCGGTGATCTTTCTTTGGCAGAGATAGGAGAGGAGGAACCATTTGACCTTATCCTATGTGCCGGGGTTTTAATTTATCTGAATGATGAGGAAGTTGTTAAAGCATTGGAAAATTTTTCAAAAGTAGCGGCCCCGTCTTCCAGAATTGTGATCAGGGAGCCTATGGGAATTGAGAAAAGATTAACCCTTAAAGATCACTATTCGGAGGATATGGAACAGGTGTACAACGCCGTTTATCGTACGATGGAAGAGTTACAGGAAATGATGAAAGAAACCTTATTTGCTGAAGGGTTTCATCTTGTAGAGAGCGGGAATATGTACGAAGAAAAAGAACTCAATAACCGTTCAGAAACACGCCAGAAATGGATGCTTCTCGAAAGAGAATAATTGTATTGCATCACCAGGTGGCGTTGTGCTATGGTAATATTGATGTAGAAAGTTTCCCGATGATTTTAGCAGATTATCCACGTTTATCAGTGTCATCTGCGGGAGATTGTATTTATACTTAATTTAAAAGCAGCCAATTTTAATTCCAATGATCTATTTTCAACAGCTTTTCCCCGATAACAGGCAGACCGGAGATTCCCAATTACGAAAGGCACAACTGGTCATGTTGCGAATATTAAAGATCGTTGACTATCTATGCCAGGAATACCAAATCCGTTATTGGCTGGATGGGGGTACTTTATTAGGAGCGGTAAGGCATCAGGGTTTTATTCCCTGGGATGATGATGTGGACCTTGTGATGCCAAGAGCCGACTTTAACCGGTTTATAGAAATTGCTTCCGAACTATTGCCGGAGGATTTATTTTTACAAAAATATAAATTGAAAAAGGGCGGGTATGCCTCTCACGGGATTCCCCCCCTGAAAATTGTGGATAAATACAGCCGGATTACTACCAACGAGGAGCGAGGAAGTGGTTTTGAAAAAGGCTTGTTTATTGATGTTATCCCTGTGGACAAGTTTGGTAAAGGAGCTTTTAAACAATACCGTTTTAAGGATTATCTTTTAAAGCGGTCGTACAGATACCTTTGTGGCCATTACAACAATCCCTTTGACTATAAACAGCCCACAAAAGGCTTTTTTCGTAGATTCACTTCAAGGCTTATTAAAGGTCTGCCATTGGAAAAAATGCTGGCTCAATCGGCAAACATGCTGGAACGGAGAACGCATTATAACAAGAGGCTTAAGAAAAATTATTGGATAGGCTATTGTCTGGAAGTTCCTTGGATCCGGCTATGGGAGCCGGATGCTATTTTCCCCTTGCAAAAAATAGAGTTTGAAGAGGCTTATTTTCCCATACCCAACAACTATGATAGCGTACTCAAAAAATTTTATGGCGATTATATGACCCTGCCTCCGGTAGAAAAAAGAACATCGCCACATCTAAAGGTGATTGAAATAGATACCAGGAAAAAGGGATAGGAATGACGAAGGTATTTGATAACCAGGGCTAAAAACCCGCGAGGCTTTTCAGCAACGTTCACAGGAAAAAGTAAAGCGTTTACGAGAATATGATGGGAAAAAAGAGAGAGTCTTTTTAACTTGCTGCTCTAAATAACCTATTTCTAACCTAAAACCCCTCCCATAATGATGCTGTCTTTTCTGGTTACCGGCTCCCAGGACGAAGGCCCTCCGGATTTTGTTTAATAAATAAGGACAGATACCCGTTTGATAGATTTAAACGGGTAGAAACGTTTATAAGCGTTTATAAATGGATAAGTTGCGTATATTTGTGAGTT
>CAYRBD010000074.1:0-16964 GCA_964422465.1 uncultured Chitinophagaceae bacterium | reverse complement strand
CAAATGCCGGAAAAGTTCTTCATTGACAGCATTAAAACCGATGTGTTCGTATAGCAGAGCCGAGTTGATCGCAAAATTCAGAAACCATACACATTAACCCGGAAATCCAAGCAATACAAATTCTTCATAGCCCAAATTTGAGCCATTCTATTTTGCCCATTTATTCCTTCAATACCATAATAATCAATTATTTACTGAAGCAGTTCTCATTTTACGGTGAATTTTTCGGGTTAAATCTGTTTCCGGCATACTGTAATTCTCCTTTTTTGTCAGTATAACAATTCAAAAAAGACTACGGGGCTATGTGGATTTCTGATTTTTTTTGAAACTCCAAAATATAAAATTCTGCTTCGTGTTGAAAGGCGTGATGTGATCTATGGTGAAACACTTTAATTTGTAGAAATCGCTTTTAAATTTTTCAGTCAGGCTTTGTTCATCATATTGAGTTACATCCAACCCACTGCATTTTTTTGGTCCCCGGGTGGAAAAGGTTCCTATTATCAGGTAGCCGGTAACATGGTTTTTTACCGTCTGCCGGTATTTTTCAATTTCGCTGTTTTTTGTCAGAAAATGAAAGGCCGCCCTGTCGTGCCAAAGATCATAATCTGTGGAAGGTTCAAATTTTGTAATGTCCTTTACAATCCACTTTACCTTTTTTGCCTTTGTTCCTAATCGGTGTTTTACTCTTTCAATTGCTTTCTTTGAAATGTCAAGTACCGTAATATTTTCATACCCTTCTTCCAATAAAAAATCAACAAGCCTGCTGTCTCCACCACCCACATCAATAATGCCGGCCGTTTTATTCAGGCCGGTAGAATGAATAAGTTCTAATGAAGTTTTGGGGATTTCCTGTGTCCAGCTTTCCTGCTCCGGCAGGTGGGTTTCATACAGGCGCTCCCAGTGGTGCTTTTTACCCTGCTTAAGCGCTTGTATGGTATGGGTGATTAATTTTATGGACGCTATGCTTCCCATTTCTTCCCCTTTTTCAAAATCGCCCGCCTCCTGAGCCATTGTATTGGTTAAATGTGCATAACAAACGACCTCTCTTTTTTGCGCTTTGGCAAAAGCATAGAGCGCTGCCGCCTCCATTTCCACACATACCGCATTTTCTTTAATGGCTTCTTTTATAGCCTGCGGCGTTTCTCGGTAAGGAGCATCAGTTGTCCAGCTACAACCACTTTCAACAGGGATATCGTTGGCTTTGAAGTACGCCTGAAGAGTATTTTTTAAATGGAAAGAGAGATTGCTTGTTTGATCTGGGGGGATATAATGGTAACTTGTCCCTTCATCCCTCAGCGCCTGGTTAATTAGGATAAATTCAGAGGAAACCTTTTTTGTATCAATAATGCCTGCAGAGGTTATACTAATCAGGGTTTCACAGCCCGATACAAATAATTGCTCTGCTATTAAAACGGCAAATGAAGCGCCTACACCATTACCTATTATTCCAAATTCAACATTGTCTTTTTTTACAGTATAGAGCTTTGAATGGTAACATGCCCAGCATTTATTTAGCGCTGCCTGTTTCGTTTGAATTAAGTATTCTACTAAATCTCCATCCGGATCAAGTACACATATTTCCGGTATATTGCAGTTATCAATATGCTTTTGTCGCCTTGCTTCTCTCAATAAATTTGCAGGCTTAAAAACCGAAGGCTCTTCATAATTTTTTGGTTTTTTGTTCATCATTGGTAATGATACGGGCGCCTTAATATTTTCTTTTTTATTAAAGTTCTATTGTTCGAACTGTTTCCGGAATTGGGAAGCTAAATTACAGAAACCCCTGCAATAATACCGTCTTTTTACAAAGAGTTTCAAACTCAGCGAAACATGTTCCGGTGATGATGCTTATATTTGCCTGGCTGACACTGGCCGAAAATCTCAAAAACAGATATCCATGAAAAAAAACCTCCTTTTATTTTTTGTCCTTTTAATGGGTTCTTTATCCGTAAGGGCGCAAAGTGAACCTGCCCGCGCAGTTTATGACCTGGTTCCCAAACCCGTATCGCTGGTGAAAGCCCCCGGCTTTTTTAAGATGACTTCTCAGGTTTCTGTTTCCGGGCCAAAGGAATGGAACGAAGCTACGGATTTATTGAAAGGGCAATTAGAGAAGGTTCGCTATCCTTCCCAAAAACATACGCTATCAGGCGTTATCCGGTTTGAATTAAAGAAACAAGACACGACATTGGGGAAGGAAGGATACCGGCTTAGTGTAAGGCCTTCAGAAATTAAAATTGTTGCTACCTCCAGAGCAGGAGCGGTTCACGGGTTGTTTACCCTGCTTCAGTTGCAACAAATACAACCCGATGAAGCCCTGATCCCCTGTTTGGAGATTACGGATAAACCCCGCTTTGGCTATCGGGGGTTTATGCTGGATGTGTCCCGCCATTTTTTTCCGGTTTCTTTTATTAAAAAACTGTTGGATGTGATGGCGTTGTATAAGATGAACCGGTTTCACTGGCATCTGACCGATGGAGGGGGCTGGCGGCTTCAGATTCCCAAGTATCCGCTGCTGACACAGGTAGCAGCCTGGCGGCCAAATGGCAGCTATCAGCACTGGAACAAACGCTATCTCCCCGAGGGAGACCCCAATGCTTACGGAGGTTTTTATACCCCGGCAGAGGCCAAAGAGGTGGTACGGTACGCTGCTGCTCGAGGGATTACGGTTATTCCTGAAATAGAAATGCCTGCTCATTCAGAGGAAGTACTGGCCGTTTATCCCAAATTGTCCTGCTCGGGGAAGCCCTATGTTAATTCGGCCTTTTGTATCGGCAAGGACAGCACTTTTACCTTCCTGGAAGACGTACTGACGGAGGTGATGAAAATATTCCCTTCTAAATATATTCATGTGGGAGGCGATGAAGCCAATATGAGCGCCTGGAAAAAGCATGATAAAGATCAGGAACTGATGAAGCGGATGGGGTTTACCCATGTAGATCAGTTGCAAAGTTATTTGATAAAAAGGATTGATACTTTCCTGGAGGCACATGGCAGAAAACTTATTGGCTGGGATGAGATACTGAAAGGAGGACTGGCGCCGAGTGCCACGGTGATGTCATGGAGAGGAGAAGCCGGAGGAATTGCCGCAGCCCGTATGGGGCACGATGTGATTATGACGCCCGGGGGGTATTGTTATTTTGATCATTACCAGAGTGATCCTAACACACAACCTCCTTCAATTGGTGGATATATTCCTATCCGGAAAGTATATAGTTATGATCCTGTTCCTGTTGACTCGCTAACCCCTGCACAGCAGAAACATATTTTAGGAGCACAGGCCAATCTTTGGGCAGAGTGGGTTCCTACTACCGAACATGCGGAATATATGATTTTCCCCAGGCTGCTGGCGCTTTCGGAAGTGGACTGGACTCAACAGGATAAAAAAGATTTTCATGATTTTCACAGGCGGTTACAAAGCCAATACCGGTTATTGCAGCGCCATTTTATAAACTATTACCGGCCTTCTTACCGGATCCACATTCAGGCAAAACCGGACTATCAATTGAAGAAGAATCTGATTACTTTCAATACCGAACAATATCAGCCGGTCATTCATTACACTACAGATGGAACTGCTCCTTCTATACAATCGCCACTTTATGAAGCTCCTTTTTATGTGGATGGAAAAGAAACCATCCGGGCCACTATTTTTAAAGATAATAAACAGATGGATTCTGCTGCTTCGTATGTAGCGGATTATCATAAAGCCATAGGCAAAAAGGTTACTTATCATCTGGGTGGCTGGAGCAGTACTTATCCCGCGCAGGGCGCCTCCACTTTAACGAATGGTATTACCGGCTCTCTTACTTATCAGGATAAGCAATGGCAGGGATTTTTACATAATATGGATGTGACAATTGATATGGGAAATGTAACTTCGTTGCATACGCTTTCCATCCGGTTTATGCAACTTATTGGGCCGGGAGTGTATATTCCTGATTTTGTTTCGGTATCTTTATCAGATGACAACATTCATTTCACTGCTGTCGGGAAAGAACTGAATGATGTTTCCCCTACAGATTCTAAACTTTTATTTAAAACCTTTTCCTTCGATTTAGGAGACAGAAAAGCCAGGTATATTCGGGTAAAAGTGAAGAAACAAAAAGGCTACATGTTTACAGATGAGATTCGGGTGAACTGATTTTATTTTTGATCATTTCCTCCTTTATTCCTTTGGCTGTTATCATTTCCTTTAAACTTTTGAATAATCTCTCTGAAATGCTCCCCTGCAGCTTCGCGCCCGCCCAAGCCATAAGCCAGCGCCACAACAACGGCCAGAGAACCAAGAGTAAGGCCAAAAGCCAGTTCTACAATAGAGTTCGCGATTCCCATTGCCCTGAAAGCAATACCAAGGAAAATACCTATAGTGGCATATTTTACGACTGAAGCAATAAATTTGTTCTTGTCGGAACGGATCATTGCATTATAAATCATCACGGCAATGAAGTTTCCGATCAATAATATAACGACACCAAAAGCAATTGAACCTGTTACATCGAGGATAATATTCATGATATTATTCAATACCGGCAATTCTAAGATTTCCAGCGCAGTAATAATTCCAAAAAATACCAGGAAGAAGTATAGCACACCGGCAATAACCTTAGAAAATGACTGGTTAGGTCCGATAATATTTTGCAACTGGATTTTTTCAGCGATTTGGTCTAAACCAAGGTCCCTGAATAAACCACCTAAGAATTTAGTTAAATATTTTCCGCCATAGATAAAGATAAGGAGTACGGCTGCAGCAATAATAATATTACCAATCATACCGATAAAGCGGCTCAGGATCATGTCCAGCGGTTCTGCAATAGATTGAATCTGAAGCGCGTGGATAGCGCTGATCAGCAAAGGAAAAAAGATAAGAATAAAAACCAGGGTTTTAATCACTTCTATAATCTTTCCGGTATCTTTAAAACCTGTTTTAGAGATCAGCTTATTTAGAGAGTCTCCGGCAAGGCTTACCAGGTCGGAGACGATTTTAGCCAGAAAATACCCTACCAGGCCAATAATGATGGCGGCAACCAGATGAGGAATAAAGGCAAAAAACTGATTAAGCATGGTTTCCAAAGGAGTCAATACAGAACTTATTCCCAAGGTCTCAAGGACAATCAGAAATACGATGATCATTAATAAATAGTAAATAAGATTACCGATAGAGTGGTTAGCGTCCAGATTCTTTTTAAATATCTTTTTATCCCAGGAACTGCGGTCTAATAATTTAGTAATCAATACCCTTACTCCCCTGGCAATTAACCAGCCAACCAAGAGCAATATCAATGCCCCGATTATGTTGGGAAGGGTAGTGGCAACTCTGTCTGCAAAATTGTTTAGTACTTGGGTAAAACTCATGTCTTAAATTTTTTTAGTTAAATAAAAAACACCTGCTTAGAATGGGAAACATAAGAGACGTGCGACTTCAGGCTCCCAAATATTGGGGTGAGTGCATGCTATGGTGAAGGTAAACACAGATCAACCTACCTGGATTGATACAGCAATCTTTCCTAAACAAGGCGTATATACTATGATTCTGTTATTCGAAGGTAACAAAATATAACCATTCCCCCAAATCCATTGAGTAATAGACAGGAAGAGAGCACATTTATTTTTTCCTGTTTTGAAGGATTTGCTTAAATTACGCTCCTTGAAGTTACTTTGGTAACGCGAAGAGAACCTTTTTATATGAACAGAAGAATTGCAAGTTGGTGGAAGGTGTTGAAGCTTTCTTTTGAGGATTTTGGAAGAGTAAAAATTACTAAATTAAGTGCAGCGCTTGCCTATTATACTATTTTTTCGTTGCCGGCCATGCTCCTGGTTATTATTACCATTGTGAATGCCGTTTTTGGAGAAGATGCGATAGAAGGAACCATTCAGGGACAGATATCAAGCGTAGTCGGCAATGATGCTGCGGCCCAGATTCAGGAACAAATCCGTAATGTTGCCGTTTCGGGGCACACGACTATTGCCATTGTTGTGGGGGTAGTAGCCTTAATCTTTAGCGCCACTAAAATGTTTGGAGAAATACAAAATTCCCTGAATACCATCTGGAACTTAAAACCAAAACCGAAAAGAGGATGGGTGAAATTGCTCCTCGACCGGGCTATTTCTTTTTCTCTGATTATTGTAATAGGCGTTATTTTACTGGCTTCCCTTGCTATAGAGGGACTGGTCGGTTTTTTAAGCCGGTATTTAGATAATTATATTCCGGAAGTAACCATCATCTTAATACAAATCATCAATATGGTATTGTCTTTTGTGATTCCGGCCTTTTTGTTTGCCATTCTTTTTAAAATACTACCTGATGCCAAAATAAAATGGCGGAATGTATTGGTAGGGGCCGTTTTTACAACGCTTCTTTTTATGCTGGGAAAATGGGGAATTGGCTTTTACCTGGCCAAATTTAACGTAGGGAGCGCGTATGGAGCTGCCGGGTCCATTATCGTCGTTTTGCTGTGGATATATTACTCCGCTATTATTTTATATTTCGGTGCAGCTTTTACCATGCGCTATGCCCAGGAGTTTGGCTCCAATATTTTTCCTGCTGACCATGCGGTATGGGTTAAGGACAAAGAAGTGGAGGGGCATATTTCCCTTCATGAACTGGACCAGCTATCGGAAGAAGAAAAAGAACCTGATAAATAAATTAATGAAAAAAGAGAAATCCTTTTTTCTTCTTCAGGGTTACCTCCGCCAGGATAGGAAAGTGGTCAGAAGGATATTTACCGTGATAGGTGTCGCTCAGAACCCCCCAGCGCCTGATTTCAAACTGTTTGCTTACAAAAATGTGATCTATCAGGTCCGATTGATCAATCCGCTTGCCATAATTCTGCCAACTCGGGTTAAAGTCATAAGGATGTTTTGCCTCTTTATAAGTGTCGCTCAGGAGGGAGGAACCGGCTATTCTTTTTACCCATTCACTGTTGTTGCTTCCATTCAGGTCTCCCATAAAAATGACCGGTACCTCTCCCGCAATGTCTTTAATTTTTTTTAGCACGAGCTTACTGCTTTCGTTACGGGCCAGGTCCTTTTGATAATCATAATGGGTATTAAAAACATAAAATTTTCTTTTGTTTTTCCGGTCTTTTAATTTTACCCACGAGCATATCCGGTTGCAGCAGGTGGCATCCCAGCCGAGGGAAGGCGTATCGGGAGTTTCGGAAAGCCAAAAATCACCGGCATCTAAAAGTTTAAATTTGTCTTTTTTATAATAAATAGCCGAGTGTTCTCCCGCGTCTTTTCCATCATCACGGCCTATACCATAACGCGCATATTCCGGCAAATCCCGGCTCAGGTCATCAATCATCCCAATAAGACCTTCCTGGGTTCCCAGAATGTCAAAATCATGGAATCGGATCAGGGCGGCCACTACCGGCTCCCGTTGTGACCAGAGGTTTCCGGAGTCACCCGGATTAGCATAGCGCAGATTGTAACTGCCCACCACATAATTTTGGGCGGAAGTCCTCAGCGTGATCAATAAAAATAGAAAGAGGAGAAAATGTTTCAGCTTCATGTTTGGTTTTTTTATTTGTCCGGCTAAAGATACGGGAAGTTTTTATTCAGAGAAAATCTCTGAACTGATTGATTTTTATTCCTTCGGCTTTTAACGCGTGCATCAGGTTGTATAATCCGAGAAAGGTACGATTTACATAAATAAAATGCTGAGAACCCCGGTTGGTATTCATAGCGCGCATTTCTCCCAGCCGGGCATAATGTTGCCCCAGGTTTGTGATCTTATCAAAAAAAGCATTGTTTGAGAAATCGAAAGTTTCTGATCTTAAAGGTTCAGTAAAGGTTTTAACCATCTCGCCAAACAAAGTTTTAAGAAAAGCTTTTTCCTTAGGGGAATCCCCGGGGAGGATCATCTCCAGCTCATATAGCTTCTGCTCAAACAGCGCCTCATCATGAAAACTTTTCGCGCTCGCCAGCCCTAAAAAATAAGACCTGTAAAAATCTTCCGGTATTTCTTTCATGCAGCCAAAATCTATAACCAGCAATTGATGATCTTTTGATACCAGGAAATTGCCGGGATGGGGATCAGCATGCAGCCTCTTCAATGCGTGAACCTGATACATATAGAAATCCCAGAGTGTTTGTCCTATTTGGTTTCTCAACTTCTGATCCGGGTTTTCTTTGATGAATTCTGAAAAATGGATTCCATGCATCCAGTCCATTGTCAGTATCTTATCGCAGGAATATTTCGGATAATACCTGGGGAATCTGATATGAGGCAAAGGCTTACAGTCCTCGGCAAATTGCATGCTGCGTTTCAATTCCAAGGTGTAATCTGTTTCTTCCATCAGCTTGTCTTCCACCTCTTTAAAATACTTCTCTGAGCCCTCCTTCCTGATATTGAACATTTTCATGGCTACAGGTTTCACCATTTTAAGGTCGGAAGATATGCTGTCCTTAACGCCCGGATATTGTATTTTGACGGCCAGTTCTTTCCCTTTCTTTTTAGCTTTGTGTACCTGGCCTATGGTTGCGGCATTTACGGCTTCGGGGGAAAACTCGTCAAATATTTGTTCGGGATTTTTTCCAAAATATTTACGAAAGGTTTTTTTGACAAGCGCTCCTGAAAGTGGTGGGACGGAGAACTGAGATAGTGAAAATTTTTCTACATAGGCTTCCGGCAACATCCCTCTTTCCATGCTCAACATTTGAGCCACTTTGAGTGCAGAGCCTTTTAATTCTTTCAGGCTATCGTATATGTCGCGGGCATTATTTTCATCCAGCGCTTCCCTGGCAGTTCCTTCTTCTTTAAAAAACCGGCTCCCGTAATATTTCAAATAGTTTTCACCAATTTTCACCCCGGTGCGTAGCAATTTTCCTGCTCTTTCCATTCTTTTTACAGGAATTTTGTTTAAGGTCTTCATTGAAATTTTTTGAATAAAAAAAGGCTAAAACTTTTCTTTCCACAAGAACCTGCTCAAATCAAACAGCTTTTCTGGAAACGGACTGTCTATCAACTCTACTCCTGTATCTATGGATTTTTCTATGTAAAGGTCTGTATTTTCGAAATCTGGGGACTGGTCTTCAATCCAAAATTTGATAACCGACAGAAAATGAAACCAAAGGAGTTCTTCTTTTGGTTTTCCCGTATATTTTTTTGCCTGTTCCGGCATCTTTTCCAGGAAACTCCAATCTTGAATGTCTAAAGACTGAATAAATTCTTTATGGCGTTTCTTTAAATGTTTTAGCTTTCTGAATCTGGATTTAAAATCGACGTTGAGAATCATCAAAACCAGGGAACGGTTCATGGTCAGATTTTCAATAAACACATAATAGAGGTTTAAAAGTTTCTCTTTCCAACTGAAATCCGCATATCCCTCCATTTTTGTGGCCAGTTCCCGGGACTGGTCAAAGAAATAGCCTAAATATTCCTTTTCAAGCGCCTCAAAGCCAGAAAAATGATGATAGAAATCACTTTCTTCAAAACCTTGTTGTTTTGCAAAAGTATAGACATTCACTGGCCTTTTCCCCTCCGTCAGGAGGTAGTCGCTGTAGCGTTCCATCAGGTCTTTTTTATCCATTGCTTTGTTTCCGATTTTCAATATGAACAATTTTTGAGGGACGGTAGTTTAACGCCGGCTATAGTTTAACAGGTTATTAATCTAATTGAGCCGGTTTCTTTCGGCTTCATTCCCGGTATGAGTGGGTTTGCGTTGGGTTTGCCCGCCAAAACTCCAGCTTGCAGAGAGGCGTAGCCGGCTGTTTAACTGGAAGGCGGTGTAAGTATTTTTAATTTTATCTACAGTCGTATATATCTTGAAGGCACTGCTTTTGAAAATATCGCTATAATTTATGGATATATTCAGCCTTTTTTCAAAACCGGACCACTGTAAGCCCGCATCTACATTATAATAGGCATTCGTTTTCCCAAAATGGTCTATCTCCGGAAACTGATACCAGAATCCCAGGAACCCACTGAATGTTTTTTCCCGGTTAAAATAAAAGGTATTATTGGTTTCTACAAATAACCCCCAACCCGCTATTCCATTGATGTAACTGATGTTGGAATGAACCCTGGTGTAGTATCCTCTGATTGTATTGGATGTTTCCCACCAGGAAAGCGGTTGAAGGCTCAGGGATTCTGAAAGCCCGTAACGGTAACTTTGAATGAAGTTGCGCATGGTGGTTACATGGGTGTAAGCGCCGGTGTCTTTTGTTTCAATCACTTGTGCAAAGCCGTTGTTCACAACATTCATATACAGGGAGGAAGTCAGCCGGTTTTTATAATGATGGGTTAGCTCTGCGTTGGTTACATATTCTGGTTCCAGATATGGATTTCCTTCTACATAAGTATATGCGGACATAAAAGACTTATAAGGATTCATGTTCCAGAAGGTAGGGCGATGAATACGTTTATTAAAGTTAAAAGAAAGGTTGTTGTCGTTATTGATTTTGTAGGAAACCATTAAAGAAGGGAATAATTTTAAGTATTCCTTTTCTATTTTTTCATTTTCATAATACGATCGGGCCTGGGTCTGGGTTATCTCTGCCCGCAACCCGGCTTCCCATTTCCAGTCTCCCCATGATTTTGATCCGTTGGCATATATCGCTTGCGTGTTTTCGATGTAACGAAATTCGTTGCTCAGGCCGGGGTCCAAAATCAACTCTTTACCTTCTTTGTGATAATAGAATATGTTGCTGTAATTGTCAATAAAGCTCAATTTGGCGCCCAGGGCAAATTGAGCAAAAGGGGTTGGAAGTTCTGCATCTGCTTTAAAAGTATATATCTTAATATTTTGGTTGGTGGTGTCATAAAGTCTGCTCAAATGGTGTTTTTGTTTATGTGTATTGTTCCAGGTTTCTAAATCTGAACGATCGTTTCGGTAGAAATTAAAATAATCGGCATTCAGGCTGAGTTTTGCCCCTGATGGGCTCAGTTTTTGGATTAGATGCAAATTAAAGGCATTGCTTTTTGCTACGGGATAGTATGTGGCATAGGTGCGAAGGGAGGAATCCACGCCCCCTGTTTTATTGTAAATGGGAAGATTCACATAATCGGCGCCGTCTTCCATGTGATAAATATAGTTGTATTCGCCACCAAGGGTGGTATTGGCGCTAATTTTATAATCAGCGCCTGCCATTGCGTTGAGCGTAGCGATCTTGTATTCTCCGGTATCCTGCATGTCCCAAAATTGTTCAGGATAGTGTACACCGATGCCATAACCCCATATTTCACGTCCTGTGGTATAATCCGCATTCGTGTAAACAGACCACTTGTCATTGTTGTAGTTTAGGGCTGCGCTGCCATCTATATCTCCATAATTTTTAATGCCTTTATAATTGGGTTGATCCTTATAAAAGAAACGCTTGATGGAGCCGGAGAGGTTTCCACTCCAGCCGGCCTGAGTATTTTTTCGGGTCACAATATTTATCAGTCCGGCATTCCCTTCTGCATCATATTTGGCAGAAGGATGCGTGATGATTTCAATCCTGGAGATATTCTCTGAAGAAAAGGATTTTAGATAGTTAACCAACGCTTTGTCAGATAAATGCAACAGCCTGCCGTTGAGCATGACACTTATCTTCCCCTTTCCGGCAATACCGATCGTGTTGTTTCCAATTTTTATGCCCGGCGCCTTTTTTAAAACCTCTAACCCATTGCTGCCTGCCGCCTGGATGCTGCTGCTTACGTTGAAAATGATGCGATCAGACCGCCGTTCAATGATGGGTTTGTTGCCGACAACGGTAACCGCTTTTAGCCTGCCTTCCAATGGTTTTAAGCGAAGAGATAAGGTGGTATCCCTCTGGACATTTATCATCATTTCTTTAGGGGAATATCCTAATGCATGGGCTGTTAACAAATAAGAGCCCGGGCTGAGTCCTTTGAAAACAAACTGTCCTAAACTATCGGACTGCATCACTTTTGAATCATCTGAAGGTACTTTTAAGGAAATGGTAGAAAAGGGGAGAGGGGCCTGCTCCTGGTCAGAAACGGTTCCTTTGATCTTGAATTGTGCAGTACAAAAACCAAAAGACCCGGAGAGAAATATCAGGATAAAAAAGTATTTAATCATAATAGACTACCAAAAATATCACGTTTATGCAAAAGCCGCAAAATAGCATAAAATCGGTAATCCACTGACTGGTTTAGGGCTGTTGGCAGCAGGGCATGATGGTCGGCAGGTTGGTATTTGTATGTCTGCTTTGACCTTCGTTATGCTGCTCAAGCCTTTTCTTTGGATTCAAAGTAAATCCTTAGTAAAAAGAATGATCCTTTTTACTTCGCAATATATAAACGTAATAGCCCAAAATAAAAAAAACCTACGTCTTTGTAAAACTCTCAGCGGTCTGGACGAGATGTTTTTCCGGTTTTTATAGTTGTTTATCGTTTGCTATAATTTTCATAGCTCTCTAATAGTAAATTAGTTAGGCATTATTTAACATTGATATTTGTTGTAAGCTGTTATGGTTTATCAATTTTAGGTCGACAAAAAGGTCGACAATTTTTGACTTTTAAAATTGAGGATTATGGCAACTGCACGTCTGGTAATTAAGAAAAAAAATCACTGTTGTCCGGTAAACCGGAAAAGTATTGGTTTTTGATGTCTCAAATGACTGTTAATCAATATTTTTCGTTTTGTGGTTCAAAAGTAAGCCCCCTGTAATTTAGGAAACAGCGAATTTTGATATTTGGCTTCATTTTCTTTTATAATCTGCCGCCAGGTTCGTTCTGGGTCTTCCAGAAAGCGGTATATGCTGATGTAACTCATTAACTGCTGCCGGATAACAGATACCATATTTGAAAATGCCCATTGCCGCTTTACTCTGCTTCTTACAAGGCTTAATAGCAAATTAGCCAACATCACTGCCCAAATCTGTATTTCTATGGCATTCTCATTGTCTCCCAGAAAATATTTCAGGGGAAAATTCTGCTTCACCTGCTTAAACAGCAGTTCTATTTGCCATCTCTTCTTATAAATCAACGCTATCATTTCTGCTGCTAATTCCATATTATTGGTCAGAAATTCAAATAAGCGCTGGTTGACGCTGTCCCAATAAGCAATGCGCCTGGCCTGATGCTCTTTTTCCACTCCATTTTCCTTATAAGACAGGATAATCCGTTCATCTTTTAATACGCCGCTATCCGCATGCTCCGGTATATCAAATTCTTGCTCTGCTTTATAAACAGCATTATCTTTTAATCGGGTCACATACCAGATAGAACACTTTGTAAACTGCTCGTATCGGGCGTAATCTACGTACCCTTTATCAAAGGTGATGATAGCGTCTTCCGGTAACCGGTGTACTTCTTCCAAAAAGCTATGATCATGCTTTACTGCTTCACTATAGCGAATGAGAAAAGGAACCCGATCACTGGCTTTAATAATCGTATGAGCCTTAATGCCCCCTTTCTTTTTCCCATTCTTAGGATTGCGACCCGTTCCTCTTAAAATGGCTTTAAACAGTGATATTGTTGTCGAATCCATAATATATAATCGCTTCAATTCTTGCTTATTTATCCGGCTGTCCGGTAAAATGACTACTTTTACCCATGGTTAGCTTTTTTGTTTGGTAACACAAAGGCAACCATTTAGGGACGGTCTAACCTGTCCGTCCCATTTTTTTACCGGACGGACAACAGTGATATTTTTTATCAAAATAATGATTTTTATACTCATTGTATGAGATATAAACACGATTTCCTATATTCGCATGTTGTAATGGATAACCATCAGATGAATAGAATTAAAGAAGTGCTGCTGCAAAAGGGAATCAAGCAGAAATGGCTGGCTGAGCAGTTGGGCAAGAGCTACAATATGGTGAATTCCTATGCACAGAACAGGCGGCAGCCCAGTCTGGAAGACTTGTTTAAAATTGCAGAAATACTGGATGTGGAAGCCAAAGAATTACTCATAGAAAGAAAAGAGAATCAATAATATGAATGGAAAAAGCCTGACCCCGGAACAGGAAAAAATAGCTGCCCTGAAAAAAATTTTACCCGAAGCCTTCACCGAAAGTAAAATAGACTGGGAAAAACTGAAAGCTACCCTGGGAGAAGAAATCAACTTTTCCAATGAGCGCTATGTGCTGAACTGGGCGGGCAAGAGCGATGCTTTCCGGGTATTGCAGGAGCCGACCACCCAAACGCTGATTCCGGCCAAAAAGGAAAGTGTTGATTTTGACAACACGGGGAACATCTTTATCGAAGGCGAAAATCTGGAAGCCTTGAAAGTGTTACAAAAAAGCTATTTCGGAAAAATAAAGATGATCTATATTGATCCACCCTACAACACCGGAAATGATTCTTTTATCTATCCCGACAAATTTTCGGAAACCAAAGCAGATTATGAAAAGCGGGTAGGCGATAAAGATGAGGAAGGGTACCTGACCAAAGACGGTATCTTTCGCAAAAACAGCAAAGAAAATGGACAATACCACAGCAATTGGCTCAACATGATGATGCCAAGGCTGTATCTGGCCAAAAACTTACTCCGGCAGGATGGAGTAATGTTTGTTTCCATTGACGATAATGAGGTATACAACCTGCGGTTGTTGATGAATGAGATTTTTGGAGAGGAGAATTTCATAGGTAATATTATTTGGAAGAAAAAAACTAATGGAAATAATATGGGGTTAATCCCTCCTGTGCATGATTTTATTATTGTCTTTTCAAAAAGAATTGAAGCGATTTCTGAGCAAGATTTTGGATACCCATTAACCGAAGCCTTTATTCGAAAGACATATTCAAATCCAGATGATGATCCTAAAGGCCCTTGGACGACTATGGATCTTTCTGCAAATCATAAGGGCCCTTATTTCCCAATCGTTAATCCCCAAAATGGAGAAAAGTATTATCCAACAAAAGGCAGGTACTGGGTTTTTAATGAAAAAGAGGTTTTAAGAAGGATTAATAATGGAAGAATAATTTTTGGCAAATCAGGAAATAGTAAACCAGTTCAAAAGGTATACTTAATAGAACGGAATAAAAAGAGAAATAAATCAGAGTCATGGTGGGACAAACACGGATTAAATGCTGATGGGACAAAAGAATTAACCAATTTATTTAATTCTCCTAAGATATTTTCACACTCAAAGCCTAGCCAAACGATTAAACATTTAATTAATATAGCTACAAATAAGAAAAATGATGATATTATCCTTGATTTCTTTGCTGGTTCCGGTACAACCGCTCATGCGGTCATGGAATTAAATAAAGAAGATGGCGGCAAGCGAAAATGTATTTCCATTCAACTCCCGGAATTAACAGATGAAAAAAGTACAGCCTATAAGGCCGGATATAAAACCATTGCAGAGATTGCCAAAGAGCGTATTCGCCGGGCGGGGAAAAAGATAGCCGAAGAATTAGAAACGGGGGAAATGAAGAAAGAGGGAAAGTTTGATTCCGAACGGAAAAAGAAGAAAAAGAAATACAAAGAGACCGAACCGATTCTTTTTGAAGTGAATGAAAATCAGGAAAATCAATATAATCACAAAAATCATAGTACTGATTTGGGCTTTAAGGTTTTTAAGCTATCCGATAGCAACTTCAAACAATGGCGGCAGGCGGAAGGTAAGGATAATGCAGCATTATCCGATCAAATAAAAATGTTTGTAGATCCGGTAGCAGAAGGCAGCACTACCGAAAACATGGTTTATGAATTGCTGCTGAAAAGTGGCAAAGACCTGAACGCCGTGCTCCGACAGATCCCTGAGCGTAGCCGAAGGAAGGATGGCGGCTATTATACCGTCAATGACAATGAAATGGTATTGCTGCTGGAAAAAGTCAGTCAGGAAATTGTCCGTGATGTGATTGCTTTGAAGCCGGAGAAAGTCATTGCTTTAGACCGGTTATTTAAAGATAATGATCCACTGAAAACAAATACTGTACTGCAAATGAAAGATGCAGGAATAGCGTTTAAAACTGTCTGAACTATGATTTTTTAGGATTAAAAGATGACTATGATTAGACCTGAGTATAAATATTCTGAATTAACGTCAAGAATTATTGGAAGTGCAATGAAAGTACATAGCTCTTTAGGTAATGGTTTTCAGGAAGTGATTTACCAAAGAGCTTTGGCCATAGAAATGAATATTTCAGGAATTGACTTTAAGCGAGAATTTGAAATGCCAATTTACTATAGAAATGAACATATAGGGACAAGAAGAGTTGATTTTCTGGTTAATGAAATAATTTCTGTTGAATTGAAAGCAATAATAAAATTAGAAGATGTACATTTTGCACAAGCTATCAATTATTTAGAAGCCTATAATCTTGAAATTGGATTGTTAATTAACTTTGGAGAGCGAAGCCTGAACTTTAAGAGACTAACGAATAAAAAGTACAAGCCTGAACTATGACCTTTATGATAAAGAGATTACCATTTTGAAGCAATCAGACTAATCATAAAAATCAAAAGGATCATAGTTCAGACAGTTAAGATAATTTTTAATTTATTTCTTATGCTAAAAAAAATAAAGATTGACGGATTTAAGTCGATTCAAAGATTGAACTTAGCGTTGAACCCAATTAATATTCTGATTGGGGCTAATGGAGTTGGAAAATCTAATTTCATCTCCTTTTTCAGGCTGGTAAATAATATGTATGAGCAAAGATTACAACAATATTCCTTAAAATCCGGGGTAGATAATTTACTTTACTATGGCCGGAAAAATACATCTTCTATTAAGGGATACTTAGATTTTGAGGATAGCGCCTACTCATTTACATTGGAGCCTACAGAAAAAGACACCTTATTTCTTTCATTGGAGAGTCATGTGAACACTGTATCTACACCCCGGCACCTTACAGTTACAAAAGAGAACCATAATGAAAGTGTAATCAAAGATTCAGATAAAGAAAAAGATAAAGTATTGCAAACTAACTTACAGAGCTATAAAATTTATCATTTTCATGATACCTCTGTTTCTTCTCCCATGAGATCAAGAGTAAATATTAATGACTCAAGTTTCGCACTTAATTTAGGTTAAAATTGATTGGTTTTTCAGGGATATGC
>CAYRBD010000073.1:0-17007 GCA_964422465.1 uncultured Chitinophagaceae bacterium | reverse complement strand
CTAATCAAACTGTACCGCCTTCAGCGGAGCTATCCTTCGGATAATTAAGGAAGGAATCATCAGAATCAGAATACAAATAACCAGGGTTACGATATCAATTCCGGCTACCTGCCACCATTCCAATCTAATAGGAGCAGCAGACATGTAATAAGTTTGCTCATCCAACTTGAAAAAGTGGGTGGCTTTTTGCAACCAGGAAATCCCCAATCCCACAACATTTCCAATAAACAACCCGGCAATGACTATGTAAGCCGTATGAAAAAGAAATATTTTTTGAATACGCCAATTGCTCATTCCCAGAGATTTTAAGACCCCCACCATTTTTGTTCGCTCCAATATGAGAATTAATATGGCCGTAATCATATTAATTATGGCAACAACAGCCATGATGATCAGGACGATAAATTCATTCATATTTTGCAGATCCAACCAGTCAAAAATATTGGTATAAATCTGATGGATAGACACCGCCGAAAGGTCCTGAGGCAACACTTTTTGATACAATTCATCTACTACGGTATCCATTTTCTTGTAATCTTTCAGGAAAATTTCATAACCGCCAATATCATCCGCCTCCCAATTACTGACCTCACGAATCAGGTTCATATCCCCAATGATATAGGTTTTATCATAATCGCCGATGCTGGTTTTATAAATTCCACTCACCACCAGTTTTCTCGCTCGTGGGGTAGCGTTTCCTTTTTGGATAAAGTAGGCAATAAGCGGATCACCGACTTTCAATTTCAGGGCGTTAGCCATGTCCTGAGAAAGTATTATTTCCTGAGAATAACCACTGTCCGTGAAGGAAAGAACATGTCCTTTTTTAAGATAAGGCGTCAGGTGTCCCCATTGATAAGCTGAGTCAATTCCCTTAAGCATGGCTCCCTCTATTTCTCCATTGGCTTTCAGAATGACCGATCGCGTTGCATATTCCGAAACAGAAGCCACTTCCGGCAGCGCTTTAATCGCCTGTTCCAGAGAATCAGACTCCTGAAAGGGCAAATCTTCTGTTAACAGGCTGGAATAGGGCTGAAACTGTGTTACATGAATATGTCCCCAAAAATCAAACACTTTGTGGCTGATCACCTGTTGAAAGCCATTGACCAGCGCCACCGTCAATATCATAACCGCTACGCTCAAAGCGGTTGCCGCTAAAGCAATACGGATAATAAACCGCGAAAAAGTACGTTCCCGGTTAAAGGCAATTCGTTTGGCAATGAAGTAGGATAATCTCACGAAAGATTCTATAATATGGGCCAAACCTACGTATTTTACTTAAAAAAAGAAGGTGTTAGCATCCTCATTATTTTAAATGGCAAAATAATTCGTACTTTCAAACTTCATTTTTACCATGAAAAAGATACTATTTTCCCTTTTCTTCCTGGGGTGGATACCGTGCCACCTTCTAGCACAGGTGAATGAAATTACACCGGATCACGTTTTTCTGGACAATATCAAAACTGTTCTACTCAGGCCTGTTGGAAATCAGTTGCAACCTCCCATCATCAACCTGAACAGCGGGCAAAAGCTGGAATTAAGTTTCGATGACCTGGATGGCGATGTGAAAAATTATTATTATACCCTGATCCTATACAATTCAGACTGGAAACCTACTACCCTGAACCCGTTTAATTACCTGGATGGTTTTTTGGAAAATCGCATTGACGACTACCACTACTCTACCCTTTCCCTGCAACATTACACCCATTACAAAATTATGCTGCCCAATGCCAATTGCCGTCCTATTCTACCGGGAAATTACCTGTTGAAGGTTTATCTGGATGGAGACACCTCAAAACTGGCTTTTACAAGAAGACTGATGGTTACCACCAACAAAGCTATTATTCATGGAAAAATTGAACAACCTGTCAATCCACGTATTTTTCGTACTTACCAGAAGGTTTCTTTCGATGTCAGTCTGAAGGGAATCAACGTAAATAATCCGCTCTCACAAATTAAAGTTTTTATCCTGCAAAACGGTCGTTGGGATAACGCCATAAAAGATTTAAAACCTACCTTTATCAGGGGGGACAAATTAATTTACAATACGGAAGACGATTGTATTTTCCCTGCCATGAAAGAATGGCGCTGGGCCGACCTGCGAAGTTTCCGCCTGCAAACCGAGCGTGTGGAAAACATCATCAATGCAAAAAAACGGATTGACGTTTATTTAAAACCGGATCCCAATCGTTCCATCCAGCGCTATGTTTACCGGCGCGATATCAATGGAAATTATTTTCCCTCCATGCTGGAAAGTGGTTATAATCCCGATTATGAAGGAGATTATGCCTATGTTCACTTTACCTTCCTGGCTCCACAACCCTTTGCAGGAAGCAAAGTATATGTTTTTGGCGCGCTAACCAACTACGAGTGTAACCAAAGCAACCTAATGACCTACAATGGGGAAAAGGGCGCTTATGAGGCCACTTTATATTTAAAACAGGGCTATTATAATTACATCTATGGTATTATTACCGATGGCAGCCATGACTTGCAAACAAAGGACACGGAAGGCAACTGGTGGGAAGCCGAAAACAATTATACCATACTGGTTTACTACCGACCATTGGGAGGGCGTTCTGACGAGTTAATCGGTATCCGCACCCTCAATTCAATGGAAGGAAGAGAGTGATCCCAATAACAAACGACCAATGCTAATGACCTATGCCTGATGCCTAATGTGCCTCCAGCCAATCCTTCCCCATACCTAATTCTACTTTTATAGGAACCTTTAGCTTCATTGCATGCTCCATCTTTTCTTTTATAACCGGCTTTATTTCTTCCAATTCTTCAACATGGGTATCAAAGATCAACTCATCATGTACCTGAAGGATCATTTTGGTACGATATTTCTTTTCATTAAATAATTTGAAAATATCGATCATGGCCAGTTTTATCATATCTGCTGCCGTCCCCTGTATAGGCATGTTAATCGCATTACGCTCCGCATACCCACGAACCACAGAGTTAGATGAATGAATATCGCGCAACCAGCGTTTTCGGCCCAAAAGGGTTTCCACATACCCCTTTTTTTTGGCCAGGGCAATTTGATCATCCATATACTTTTTAATGGCCGGATATTCTGAAAAATAATTATCTATCAATTCCTTAGCTTCCGTCCTGCTGATACCCAGGTTCTCTGACAACCCGAAAGCGCTTACCCCATAAATAATCCCAAAATTGACACTCTTGGCATTGCGCCGCATTTCAGAGGTCACTTCTTTGAGCGGTATTTTATAAACTTTAGCTGCTGTAGTAGCATGGATATCCTGTTCTTTTTTAAACGCCTCAATCATGTGTTCATCTCCACTTATAGAAGCAATAATACGCAGTTCAATTTGAGAATAGTCAGCCGAAACCAGAACATGGTCTTTATCCCGGGCCACAAAAGCCTTTCGGATAGAACGCCCTCTTTCGGTACGAATGGGAATATTCTGGAGGTTGGGGTTGTTGGAACTCAACCTTCCGGTAACTGCAACGGCCTGGTTAAAAGAAGTATGGATTCTTCCTGTTTTTGGATTTATCAGCAGCGGCAGGGCATCCACGTAGGTAGATTTGAGTTTGGTAAGTTCCCTATAGTTCAGGATGTCGTCAATAATCTTATGTTTAGGAGCTAATTTTTGTAGCACATCTTCCCCCGTTGCATATTGTCCTGTACGCGTTTTTTTAGGACGATCCTCCAGTTTTAGTTTATCAAAAAGAATCCCTCCCAGCTGCTTTGGAGAGGATAAATTAAAGGTTTCTCCCGCCTGTTGATAGACCTTTTTTTCAAGTTCCTTAATTTCTTCGGCTAAAGTAGCGGACAGGTTCTGCAACACTTTTTTATCTACCTTAACTCCTTCGTCTTCCATAGATGCCAGGACTTTAATCATGGGTATTTCAATATCCTGAAATACAGATTCTACATTACGCTCCTTCAAAAGAGGAGCAAAGGCTTCTTTTAGCTGGAGGGTAATATCCGCATCCTCTCCCGCATATTCTACAACTTTCTCCGGCTCAACATCCCGCATGCTGCCTTGTTTTTTCCCTTTTTTCCCGATAAGGTCCGTAATGGGCATCGGCTTATATTTCAAATATTGGAAGGCCAGCAAGTCCATTCCTCTCCGGCCTTCCGGCTCAATAAGGTAATGGGCAAGCAGGGTATCAAATAAGGGCGCTTTAATATCAAGGCCATAATTTTTTATAATCAGAAGGTCATACTTGATATTCTGACCGATAAAAAGAAGCGATTTTCTTTCAAAAACCGGCCGGAATTCTTCCATAATTTGTCCCGCCGTTTTTTGATCAGCGGGAAGTGGCACATAATAGGCCGTTCCTTTTTTGAAGGAAAAACTCATCCCCACAATTTCCGCCACGTGCGGATCAGTGCCGGTCGTTTCCGTATCAAAAGAAATTTCCTCCTGGTTCAATAATTCATCAATCAATTTTTTACGGCTTTTCGCCTCCTGAACCAGTTGGTAATCATGATCTGTATTAGAAAGATCGCGTATGGCGGAATCCGCTGTCTTTTCCGTCTTTTTAGAAACTTTTGATTCCGCTGCTGCCGGGCTAAATAAATCCAGTTGTCCGCCAGCCGGAGCTTCTGATTCCATAATAGAAAACCCTTCTCCCAACACCCGTTTTCCCAGGCTCCTGAATTCCAGGTCTCTGAAAATAGATTCCAATTCTCCGATATTGGGTTTTGACCGGGTCAGTTCTTCTTCTTTAAATCCAATAGGAACATCGGTAATAATGGTAGCCAGTTTTTTAGATAAGACAGCCTGCTCTTTATGTTCCCGAATCCTTTCTCCCAGCTTCCCTTTAATTTGGTCTGCCGCTTCCAATAATTGCTCTATGGTTTTGTACTCTTTTAAAAGTTTACAAGCTGTTTTTTCTCCCACCCCCGGAACTCCCGGAATATTATCCACAGAATCTCCCATCAGGCCAAGCATATCAATTACCTGCGACACGTTTTCAAGATCCCATTTGGCGCAAACCTCTTTAGGGCCAAGGATGGATTCCTTATTTCCACGGTGAGGGGGCTTGTACATAAATATCTGATCGGTTACCAGTTGCCCGTAATCTTTATCAGGGGTTACCATATAAACGGTATAGTCTTTGGCGGCAGCTTCTTGTGCCAGCGTACCTATGATGTCATCCGCTTCATACCCATCTAACTCAATACAGGGTATCTGAAATCCTTTCAGGATCCGCTTAATATCCGGGATAGCTCTTAGGATATCTTCCGGAGTATCTTCGCGATTAGCCTTGTAAGCTTCAAAATCGGTATGCCTTTCGGTGGGCGCATGGGTATCAAAAGCCACGGCAATATGGGTAGGGTCTTCTTTTTGTAAAAGATTAATCAGGGTGGAGGTAAATCCAAACTGAGCGTTGGTATTCTTTCCCATGGTGGTTATCCTCGGACTGCGAATCAAAGCATAATAAGCGCGGTAAATAAGCGCCATAGCATCTAATAAAAAGAGTTTTTTAGTCATGAGGCGAAAATACGGAATAAAAAAAAGCCGCCACATAGAAATGTGGCGACAATGTTACTATCTTATGAAAACCCTATTTGGTTTCAAAAGTAGATAAATCTATTTAAAACTCCAAGTATTTTTTAACTTTTTTCTAAAATTAATTTTAATCTTCAACTGCAGCCCATGCTGTTCCCGCAATTCAGGCATTTATAACAAGTTCCGTTTCGGATAGTCAGGTGGCCGCAAACATTGCAGACGGGCGCATCACTTTGCAGAGAAGATAAAAACTTATCTGTTGTATTCTTACTCCCTAAAACGGTTGTCTTTTCTTTTTTTAATTGTGGCGCTTTTCGTATCCGGGGACCGGGAGAAGGCACCCTCGATTCGGATAAATTATCCTCAGGCGACTGTATGGTCAAATTATCCAAAACATGTACCAGATCCGAACGCTGTAGATATTCATACCCTAAAACCCGGAAAATATAATCCACAATGGAAGTAGCGGATTTTATATTCGGATGATCGACCACCCCTGCCGGATCAAAGCGGGTAAACACAAATTTATCCACAAACTCTTCCAGTGGCACCCCATATTGTAGGCCGATAGAAATGGCTATGGCAAAGCAATTCAGCATACTTCGCATAGTAGCACCTTCCTTAGCCATGTCAATAAATATCTCTCCCAGAGTACCATCCCCGTATTCACCGGTTCTCAAAAAAATGGCCTGGCCGCCTACCTTCGCTTTTTGTGTAAAACCCCTGCGCTTGGCCGGCAGTTGCTTACGCTGTACAATTCCCGAAAGCTTACGCATCAACTTGGTATCGGGGCTTTGTTGGAGGCGGGCTGTGATTTCTTCCAATAACTCATCTATGGTCAATTTGTTTAATTCGGGCAACAGTTCTGCCACCGCGTCCTCCAGTTCTTCCTTTTTATCTTTTTTCTTCTTTTTCTCCGACTTGTTGCTGAGGGGTTGCGATAATTTAGAACCGTCCCGATAAAGGGCACAAGCTTTCAGTCCCAACTCCCAACTCAGTTTATAGGCATCTTCAATTTCATCAACAGTAGCCTCATTAGGAAGATTAATGGTTTTAGAAATAGCTCCGGAAATAAAGGGTTGCACACTGCCCATCATCCGGATATGACCATGGGCATGGATGAATCGTTTCCCTTTGTTGCCACATTTATTGGCACAATCGAATATGGGCAGATGTTCCTCTCTCAGATAGGGCGCCCCTTCCACGGTCATGGTACCACAAACATAATCATTTGCTTTTTCAATTTGTTTCTCTGTAAAGCCCAGCGCCTCCAACAGGTTAAACGAAGCCGCCTTATATTCTTCCGGAGAAAAACCCAGTCGCTGAAAACAAAGCTCTCCGAGGGTATAAACATTAAATACAAATCCTATTTCAAATGCCGTTTTCACGGCTTCATCCAGCGTCTTCAGTTCTTCGGCCAAAAATCCTTTTTCACTAAGGGTTTGATGATTGATAAACGGGGCTCCCGCAAAGGAACCCGTACCCTTTGCATAATCAACGATGGCTTTTACTTCATGCTGTTTGTAACCCAAGTGATTTAAAGCCAGGGGAATAGACTGGTTGATAATCTTAAAATAACCCCCTCCCGAAAGCTTCTTAAATTTAACCAGTGCAAAATCCGGTTCCACTCCTGTTGTATCACAATCCATCACGAGGCCAATGGTGCCCGTAGGCGCTATCACGGTTGTCTGGGCATTGCGATAACCATACTTTTCGCCCAACTGGACGGCCTGATCCCAGGCATAGGTAGCCGCCTTCAACAAATAATTGGGGCAAAATGCTGCATTGATGCCTTGTGGCTTGATCTCCAGATTGTCATAAGCTTCCGCAGCATCATAAGCGGCCGCCCGGTGATTACGCATGACCCGCATCATTGCACTGCGATTTTCTTCAAATTTAGAGAAGGGACCCAGCGCCTCGGCCAGCTCGGCAGACGTTTTATAAGCGGTACCGGTCATTATAGCGGCAATTGCTCCGCCAATACCCCGCGCTTCATCACTATCGTAAGGGATACCGCTTACCATAAGCGTAGAACCCAGGTTGGCAAACCCCAATCCCAGGGTACGGTAATCATAGCTCAACCGGGCCACTTCTTTGGAAGGAAATTGAGCCATCAAAACTGAAATTTCGAGTACCACCGTCCAAAGTCGAACCGTATGTTCCAGACTCTCTACATCAAAACGACTTTTTTCTACATCAAAAAATTTCCGCAGGTTGACAGAGGCCAGGTTGCAGGCCGTATTGTCCAGGAACATGTATTCGCTACAGGGATTGGAAGCATTAATACGGCCACCGGCAGGGCAGGTATGCCATTCATTAATAGTAGTATCATATTGAGTACCCGGATCAGCACAACGCCAGGCCGCATAAGCAATTTTATTCCACAAATCTTTAGCCGGCATGGTACGCATGGTTCTGCCATCCGTTCGAGCTGTCATTTCCCACTCTCCCCCTTCGGCCAGCCGATGGAAAAAACGATTGGGAATACGGACGGAATTATTGGAATTCTGTCCTGATACCGTATTATACGCCTCTCCTTCAAACCCGCCTTTGAAACCGGCATCCATTAGCGCAGCTACCTTTTTTTCTTCTTCTACTTTCCAGTCAATAAAATCTACAACTTCCGGATGATCTAAATCCAAGCAAACCATTTTAGCTGCCCGGCGGGTAGTTCCTCCCGATTTAATGGCGCCGGCAGCCCGATCGCCGATTTTCAGAAAACTCATCAAACCGCTGGAGGTTCCCCCTCCTGATAAAATTTCGCCCGCTGCCCTGATTTTTGAAAAATTGGAGCCTACCCCAGAGCCATATTTAAATATCCGGGCTTCACGAACCCATAAATCCATAATTCCCCCTTCATTCACCAGATCATCATCTACACCCAGAATAAAACACGCATGGGGCTGAGGCCTTTCATAAGCAGAGGTAGATTTTTGCAACCTGCCCGTTTCCGGATTCACAAAGTGATGCCCCTGTGGTTTACCGGTAATACCGTAACTTTCATGAAGGCCTGTATTAAACCATTGAGGAGAATTGGGTACACAGGCCTGGTTGAGCATACAATAAACCAGTTCGTCATAAAATATCTCCGCATCTTTTTCAGAAGCAAAATAATGGGAGCGCTCTCCCCAAACCTTCCAGCAGTTTACCATCCGATGCACTACCTGCTTTACAGAGGTTTCTCTCCCTTCACTACCATCGGCCTGCGGCACCCCCGCCTTACGAAAATACTTTTGAGCGAGGATGTCCGTAGCTATTTGTGACCAGCCTTCGGGCACTTCCACATTTTCCATTTTAAATACAATTTCTCCATCCGGATTCTTAATAACGGAAGTCCGCAAAGTGTATTTAAACTGATCATAAGGACTCTTACCCTCCTTTGTAAAATGACGGGAAAAACGCAGTCCTTTCATTTTTTGATTATCCATAACAATAAATTTTATACTTCTAAAAGAGGATGTGAAAATCCTTCATTTTTCAAACAGAACATTATAGGTATCGCATCAACGAAAGTAAATTTTTTAGTAATGAGGGCCACTTTATTTTATCCCCACTTTGTGGATAACTAATATAACACTTATTTCATCAGCTTTTTAGGAAGTAGGTGGGAAATACCTTAAAAAAATATAGCTTTGTAACTTTTAACTAACCGATTTTTTATGAAGGATGCTGTCTATCAAAGTTTTGTTGAGAAAAAATCGAAAGGCAGGAAGGCTTTTGCCCTTCTGATTGACCCGGACAAAGTCCATCCGAGGCAATTGGGAAAATTAGCTCAACAGGCAGAAGCAGTTTCCGTGGACTATATTTTTATCGGAGGAAGCCTGGTTTTGACCGACAACATGGATTCCTGTATCCTGGAAATTCAAAAAAACAGTTCTATTCCGGTGGTGTTGTTTCCGGGACACCCTACTCAGGTTTCTAAAAAAGCAGATGCCCTCCTGTATTTATCACTTATATCAGGAAGAAATGCCGATCTATTGATTGGGCAACATGTTATCTCCGCGCCTTCGGTACGCCAGAGCGGGGTGGAGGTCATACCTACCGGATACATGGTGATTGACGGCGGAGCGCCCACCTCTGTATCGTACATCAGCAATGCAGAACCTATTCCGGCTGATAAAGATGACATCGCTTTTTGTACCGCCATGGCGGGAGAGATGTTAGGAAAAAAAGTTATTTATATGGATGCCGGCAGTGGAGCCAAAATGCCCATCTCAGAAAGCATGATCCAGAGAGTCAGGGAAAATATTTCCTTACCCCTCATTATCGGAGGCGGCATCAGAGAGCCTGAAAAAGCCTACCGGAACTGTAAAGCCGGTGCTGACATCATCGTAGTGGGCAACGCCATTGAAAAAACCCCTTCCCTTATTGAGGAAATGGCCTCAGCCGTACATTCCGCCCCGGAAATAGCCAAACAATAGCCTTTAATATTCAACGAAAATATAAAATGCCAAACAAAAACTCTACGCCGAAGATTTTGATTGTGGATGACGAATTGAGCATAAGGAAGACCTTTTCTGACATTTTAACGTATGAAAATTATAAAGTAGAAACGGCTACAAATGGCCTGGAAGGACTGAATTTGTTCAAAAAATATCCCTTTGATGTAGTCCTCTGCGACATTAAGATGCCCAAAATTGACGGCCTCCAATTTTTGGAAGAAAGCATCCGCATCAACCCGGATGTTCCTGTCATAATGGTTTCCGGACACGGTAATATAGATACCGCAGTAGAAGCCGTTAAAAAAGGAGCCTACGACTATATTGCCAAACCCCCGGACCTGAATCGCATACTCATTACCATTAAAAATGCCCTGGAAAAAAACACCCTTGCCACAGAAACGAAGACCCTGCGAAAAAAAGTTTCTAAGGTTCATGAAATTATTGGGCGTTCCGAACCCATCCAACATATCCATGAAACCATTGAAAAGGTAGCGCCCACCGATGCACGCGTATTGATCACCGGCGCCAACGGCGTAGGAAAAGAGCTGGTGGCCCGCTGGATTCATGACAAAAGCAATCGGAATGGTTCTCCCCTGATAGAGGTAAACTGTGCGGCTATCCCAAGTGAATTGATAGAAAGTGAGCTTTTCGGGCATGAAAAAGGCTCTTTTACTTCCGCGGTAAAACAACGGATTGGCAAATTTGAGCAAGCCGATGGAGGCACTCTCTTTCTGGATGAAATCGGTGATATGAGCCTCAGCGCCCAAGCTAAAGTACTACGAGCTTTGCAGGAAGGAACCATTGCCCGCGTCGGAGGTGACAAAGAAATAAACGTAGATGTTCGCGTCATTGCTGCAACCAATAAAGACCTCCTGCAGGAGATTCAGAAAAATAACTTCCGGCTGGATCTCTATCACAGGCTCAGTGTCATTATCATTCATGTTCCTGCGTTAAAAGAACGTGGCGAAGATATCCCCTTACTCATTGATCACTTTATGGAAAGCATCTGCGAAGATTATGGAATTGCAACGAAAAAGGTAGAAAAAGACGCTATGAAGGAGTTGGAAGAATACGAGTGGACAGGAAACGTACGCGAGCTCAGAAATGTAGTGGAACGCCTGATTATTCTCTCTGGTAAAAAAATTACCCGCTCAGATGTGCTGACATACGTAATTCCCCAAAAGGGTGGGTAGCTGCAGTTAGCACAATTGACGACAATTTGCAGTTGGCAATTTGCAAAGGAGGAGTTTCCACCTTAAATAAATATAAGGCTCAGAAAAAAGAGACTTGGAAATTATTAGTCCAATGGGCTTTCGCAAGTAATGGCAATTCGGTTCCAACTGTTGATAGCCACGATAGCCATGATCAATGCCGCCAATTCCTTCTTGTCAAAATGCTTCGCCGCCTCTTTGTAAATATCATCAGACACGTGTTGGTCAGCGATCAGGGTAACAGCTTCTGTCAGTGCCAGTGCTGCTCGTTCTTTAGCGGTATAAAGTTCCGTCTCTCTCCATGCATTTAGCAGATGCATACGCTGATCCGTCTCTCCCAGCTTGCGTGCATCTCGCGTATGCATGTTAAGACAATGTGCGCAACCATTAATTTGTGAAGCACGAATCTTTACAAGCTCATATAATTTGTGATCCAAAGAGCTGTTCCTTACATACTGTTCTACCCCTATCATTGCTTTGAGGGCGTCAGGATTCTCCTCTAACAGACTCATTCTATCTGCCATGATTCTTCTTGTTAAATTATTATATAAAATTCTCTATCAGTCCAGATCGCTTTCACAAGTAATGGCAATCCGGTTCCAACTGTTGATAGCCACAATGGCCATGATCAATGCCGCCAATTCTTTCTGGTCAAAATATTTCGCCGTCTCCTCATAAACATCATCAGGCACGTGGTGATCAGCGATCAGCGTGACAGCCTCTGTAAGCGCCAGCGCTGCTCTTTCCTTAGCGGTATAAAGTTCCGTCTCTCTCCATGCATTCAGCAGATGCATACGCTGGTCTGTCTCTCCCGCTTTCCGTGCATCGCGTGTATGCATATTTATACAATAAGCACAGCCATTTATTTGTGAAGCACGAATCTTTACCAGTTCATATAGCTTTTTATCAAGAGCGCTATTCCGTAAATATTCTTCTATCCCTGCCATCGCTTTGTATGCTTCAGGACTTTCTTTCAGTAAGTTTATTCTATCAGACATGATTATTCTATTGTTTTAATGAACTACTAACAAATTTTGGGTAGTATGGTTTATTCATGATTCATCAAGTTTGTTAAGCCTACAGGCGCTGATGGCAAGTCAAGCCGATAGCTGCGTTTATCTCTCTGTAATTTTCTTAGGTCTCCTCGGGTTCGGTATGAATACATCTATTTTCCGATACCAATCCGGTTGCCTGATATACATGGGAAAAAGTATTCTCCGGTGAATAAAAGAGTAGGATAGCAATATAAGTTTTTAAAAATATTGGAAGAATATTCCGAAACAATCGGGAAATATTCCTATTTTTGTAATGAGATGATTGGGCGATGGAGTTCGCCGTTAACCGTATCTTTGCTAATGGGGCATCGGTACTAATGACTCCTGTACAGGAATTTAAATATAAAAGGATATGTACAGGAACGTTATTTTAGACAGATACAGGAAGCCTGACAAGCAGACACCCCTCTATGCTCAAGCCGCATTTTTTCAATGCAGGATTTTCTATTTTTTTTCGGCCGGCCCGTTTGAAAAGAGGACAGCTTATTTTAAGCATGTAAGTTGTATCCCAATAACTAAAGGCAACCTGCACAGCCTTCTCCATTCCATTATACCTCCAATATCGTATAAACATATTGATAACTTAAATCCTTACCCCTATGGAACTTAACGGCAATTCCAAACTGCTGCGCATTTTTGTTGGTGAAATTGATAAGTTCAAACACCAGCCTCTTTATGAAGCCATTCTTTTTGCCGCCCGTAATCAGGATATGGCAGGGTGTACAATTATAAGAGGAATAATGTCCTATGGAAAGAGTTCTATCGTTCACACAGCAAAGTTTATTGAAATTTCCGAAGACCTACCGGTCATTGTGGAAATAATAGATAAAGAAGAAAAGATCAATAAATTCCTGTTAACTGTTAATAAGTTGATGAAAGAAGCCAATTGTGGCGGGTTGATTACAATAGAAAAAGCAGATGTGCTTTATTATAAACATCGTCTTAATAAATAAAAGATGCATTTAGAAATTGAACACAAATTTTTAGTAAAAGGAGAGCAATGGAAAAGCGAGGTACAAGAAGGGAAAGCCTATACACAGGGATATCTCCTGACGGAAGAACAGCGTACTGCAAGAGTGCGCATGGCCGGCAGTAAAGCATACATTACCATAAAAGGAAAAACCGATGAGCAGACCCGGATGGAGTTTGAGTATGAAATTCCGGCTAAAGATGCACTTATCCTTTTACACTCCCTTTGTCTGCAACCCTTAATTTACAAAACCCGTTATCTTATTCCACAAGAAGAGCTTTGCTGGGAAATAGATGTTTTTCATAAGGAAAATAAAGGACTGATAACAGCTGAGATAGAGTTGGGTTATCCCGGTCAGCCTTTTTTTAAGCCAGAGTGGATAGGCGAAGAGGTAACCGATGACCCAAGGTATTACAATGCGAACCTGGTAAGTAATCCATATCAAAACTGGTAACAAACAGTAAATAACCATATCACTTAACAATAAAATAAAAGTAAGCACTATGAGAATTGTATCCATTTATGGAAGGGAAGTATTGGACTCGAGAGGAAACCCGACAGTAGAAGCCACCATAACCCTGGAGGGTGGAGCCGTCGGACAAGCCATCGTTCCATCGGGCGCCAGTACCGGAGAAAAAGAAGCCGTGGAACTGCGCGATAACGATCCCAAAAGATATGGAGGAAAAGGCGTAATGAAAGCTGTGGAAAAGGTCAACACCATTATTCGTAACCATTTTTCAAAAAAAGAAGTTAATGATCAACAAGCATTGGATGATGCCCTCATCCAACTGGATGGCACGTCCAATAAAGCTCAACTGGGCGCCAATGCTATTTTATCGGTATCTCTGGCTTTTGCCAAAGCTACCGCAGCTTTTAAGGGTATTCCGCTGTATCGGCAATTGGAACAGCATGATATTTATCAGTTGCCCGTTCCCTGTATGAACGTCATCAACGGCGGGCGGCATGCAGATAACAGTATAGACTTTCAGGAATTTATGATCGCACCACACCATGCGCCCTCATTCCGGGAATCAATTCGCATGGGCATAGAGACCTTTCATACCTTGAAAAGTATTTTAAAAAAGAAGGGCTATTCTACGGGAGTGGGAGACGAAGGCGGTTTTGCTCCGAATCTGAAATCCAATGAAGAAGCCCTGGATGTGATTATGGAAGCCATTGTTGAGGCCGGGTATGAGCCCGGTAAGGACATTTCTATCTGCATTGATCCTGCCACGAGCGAAATGTATGAAGCCGGCCGATATACGTTCTTTAAATCAAAAACAGGATCTGTTTCATCGGATGACTTGCTGGAGCTCTGGAAAAAATGGATAAACCGGTATCCAATTGTCCTTTTGGAAGATGGAATGGCAGAAAATGATTGGGAAGGCTGGGAAAAAAATGACGAACGAGTTGGGGAATAAAACGGAACTGGTTGGAGATGATATCTTTTGTACCAATCCTAAAATATTTGAAGAGGGTATTGAAGCCGGTATAGCCAATTCCATTTTGATCAAGTTGAACCAGATCGGGACGGTTACCGAAACATTACAAACTATCGGACTGGCAAGGAGAAATAATTACAACTATTTTATTTCTCACCGGAGCGGAGAAACGGAGGATACCACTATTGCCGACCTGACGGTAGCTACGGGTGCAGGTCACTTGAAAACAGGCAGCGGGTGCCGTGGAGAGCGAATTGCCAAGTTCAACCGGCTACTCAGAATAGAGGAGGAATTGGGAAACAATGCAACCTTCGCAGGTGGTGAAACCTTTAAAAAATAATAATCATGAAACAGTCTGATCAAAAAAACCATCATTTCAGTCCCTGGCACGACATTCCGGTCGGAGAAGCAAGCCCGGATATAGTCAATGCAGTTATTGAAATTCCGCAGGGTAACAAATGTAAATATGAGCTTGATAAGTCATCGGGATTATTGAAATTGGACCGGGTCTTGTACTCGGCCGTACATTATCCTGCAAATTACGGGCTTGTCCCTCAGACTTACTTTACAGATAACGACCCTTTGGACATATTGGTATTTGCTTCTATCCCTTTGGTTCCTCTATGTTTGTTGGAAGCGCGCGTTATCGGATTACTAAATATGTCGGATGAAATGGGACGCGATGACAAGATTATTGCCGTAGCACACCGGGATGTAGCCTATAACCATATTATGGATATCGAGCAGTTACCAGAATTTTCTCTGGCAGAAATCAAAAACTTTTTTGAAGATTATAAAAAATTGGAAAGAAAACAGGTAAAAGTAAAGGAATTTGAAAAAAGGGCCGTTGCTTTACAATGTATTCGTGAAAGCAAGCGTCGTTACATAGAAAAGTTTAAGCAGTAAGGCCACAAAAATCAAAACCCTTTGTCTATGGTTACGGCTTCACCACTCAGGAAAAAAGCAACTTACTTCATTATCTTGATTGGCGTCCTCAGTTTTTTTGCCGACCTGACTTATGAGGGCGCCCGCAGCATCAACGGTCCTTTTCTTAATGTGTTGGGTGCCAGTGCTTTTGTAGTAGCGGTTGTGGCAGGGTTGGGTGAATTTGTAGGATATGCGTTAAGACTTTTATCAGGGTATCTGAGTGATCGTACCGGCCATTACTGGTTGTTTATGTATCTGGGATATGGCTTCAACCTACTCTCGCTTCCTCTGCTTGCCTTTGTGGGATATTGGCAAATAGCAGTAATACTCATGATACTCGAACGAGCCGGAAAAGCCTTTCGAAATCCTACGCGGGATGCTATGCTCTCTCATGCTTCCAAAGAGACAGGACGGGGTTGGGGCTTTGGACTTCATGAATTTATGGATCAGCTTGGCGCTACTCTGGGACCTTTGCTGGTGAGCGCAGTTTTATTTATGAAGGAGGGGAACTACCACTTTGCTTACCTGCTGCTGTTCATTCCTGCCGTATGTGCCCTTGCTATTCTGGTGAGCGCCCGGTATAAATTTCCTCATCCTGAAATGCTGGAGTTAAAAACAGTCAGTTTAAAAAAAACCACCGGCTATCCTGCTGCCTTTTTTATTTATGCTTTAGCTGCTATGTGTATGGCAACCGGCTATGCGGATTTTCCATTGATTGCCTACCACTTTAAACAAGCGCAAGTAATGGGCGATACCTGGATACCTGTACTTTATGCCATTGCCATGTTGAGTGAAGCCCTAATCGCATTGATCATGGGCCACTTGTTTGATAAAATCGGTGTCTGGACGCTGATGCTGACAACAGCTGCCGGTATGTTTTTTGCGCCAATGGTTTTTCTGATGGATAAGAAGAGTGCAGCAATCATCGGCATGATTCTCTGGGGCATTGGCATGGGCGCCCAGGAATCGGTCTTAAAAGCTACAGTCGCCGATCTCATACCGGCGGAGAAGAGAGCAACAGCATACGGATTATTTGGCACCATGTATGGTGTGGCCTGGCTCGCCGGCAGCATTTTTATAGGCTATTTATATGATACCTCCCTCATGAAGGTCGTGACCTTTTGTATGAACATGCAATCCATCGCTCTGATTATTTTATTTTTTTATATCTGGGCGGCGAAAAAAGTAAAATAAATGAAACGGATTCAATGATCTCTACTGGCGGGCTGACCGTTTTCATCAAACCAACGGTCCAAAATCTGATCAACACTTGAATAAGTATTCAGATAATACAGGTTGATTTCAGATTCTTTATTTGGGTCAATGTACACCTCGCTACAGAAGAAATGATAAAAAACAGGATCAGATGTTCCTTCGCTTATTATGATATCGTTATCAGGTTCCGGCATCCGGTGGAAGTAGAGTTGTTCCCTATCCAGTCGGTTCTCAGGATGCATCCGGCTAAACT
>CAYRBD010000072.1:0-17349 GCA_964422465.1 uncultured Chitinophagaceae bacterium | reverse complement strand
CTGCTTTTCCCTAACTCTCAAAGACCTTTTTTCCTTATTTTTTTTAACCACCCCCTCTCTCCTCTACTCCTCTATTCTCACAAAGGGGTCGCAAAGGTACAAGATTTTCTTATCACAAAAAAAATTTCGCAAAAGAATTCCGAAGAATTTTATTGCTGAAGGAAGAACTTCGCATACCCTTATCGAATAAGCGGCTGCAAAGGTAAGGCAATATTTTATATCTACAAAAGGTATTTTAAAAATTTTATTGCTTCTCCTTCAACCTGCTACTTTTCCTCTTTTTCTTTATTCATATTAGCCAGTGCATTTACTACTGCCGCGCTCTTCGTCAGGCGCTGTTTACCAAGTGTAAAGCGGGAAATAACCACATACAACACAGGGACAGAGAATATTCCTACCAAAGTAGCGGCAAGCATTCCCCCCAATACGGTAAACCCGATATTAACCCGTGAAGCAGCACCGGCCCCCGTAGCCACACACAGAGGCAGAATACCAAAAATGAAGGCAAAAGAGGTCATCAATATCGGCCTGAAGCGTAATTTCACTGCTTCCAGGGTAGCCGGTATGACGGCCATCCCATTATCTACCCGATCTTTACAGAACTCTACGATCAAAATGGCATTTTTAGCCGCCAGGCCAATGAGCGTAATCAGTCCTATTTGAGAATAAACGCTGTTTTGCTGCCCGGTTATAGCCAATGCAATAATGGAACCGAACAAGGCGACCGGTACAGCTAACAAAACGGAGAATGGTACGGACCAGCTTTCGTATAACGCAGTCAGCAGAAGGAATACAAATACGATGGACAACATAAAGATCATGATCGTTTTGTTACCGGCTTCCACCTCCTGCAGAGAAATGTTAGACCATTCATAACCAAAGTTTGAGGGCAAAGTTTCTGCGGCTACTTCTTTCAAGGCATTCATGGCATCGCCGCTGCTGTATCCGGGAGCCGCATTTCCACTAATGGTTTCTGCACGGTAGAGGTTAAAGTGGTTGATTACGGGCGGCCCTGAGGTGGGCTTAGTCGTAGTAACAGCGCTAAGCGGCACCATTTTTCCCTGAGTGTTGCTCACGTAAAAATGAGAAAGATCATTCACATTACTACGGAAAGTAGAATCTGCCTGCAACATCACTCTGTAATTTCGTCCAAAACGAGTAAAATCATTTACATAAGCCCCTCCCAAAAAAGCGCCTATCGTTTGAAAAACGTCTCCTACCGCAACGCCCATTCTTTTACACTTCTCGCGATCAACGGTCAGTTGATATTGTGGGGTTGAAGCAGTAAAGAAAGAATAGGCACGGGCAATTTCCGGTCGCTGATTGGCCTTCATAATAAAGTTCTGCAAAACCTTATTAAATTCCTGTATATCTGTTCCCGACCTTTGTTCCAGAACAAAAGAAAAGCCCGAGCTGGTGCCAAAACCACGGAGAGTAGGAGATGGAATAACAATGATCTGGGCGTTCTTAAATCCGGCAAGACGCTGTTGCAACCGCCCTACCACAGTTTCCATATCTTCTCCGTGCTTATACCTTACATCCCAGGGAGACAGGGAGACAAAGTAAGTAGCCGCATTGGGTTTGATGGCCCCGCCGCCGGCAATATTGATTCCGGTTATGGCCATGTAATGGTCTATTGCAGAATCTTTCCCAAGCATTTCATTTATTTTAGCAGATACTTCTTGCGTACGTCCGGTAGCTGCTGCATCCGGCAATTCCACTGAAATAATAAGCCCGCCCATGTCTTCCTGCGGAACAAACGTGGTAGGCACTTTCAGGAAGAAATAATAAGTAACCGCAAACATGATCAACAATCCTACAATGATCACTGGTGATTTCTTTATCGCCCAACGAACCCCATTGCTGTATCGCTCGGTTCGCCTGGTAAACCATTTATTAAAATGATAGAAAATTCTATTGAGCCCCTTGGAACGCTTATTGAATTTCTCCGGTTTCAGCAACATGGCACACAAAGCAGGGGTCAGCGATAAGGCGAGAAAAGCTGAAAGCAATACTGAGAAGGCAATGGTAAGGGCAAATTGCTGGTAAAGCATCCCACTCACCCCGGGAATAAAAGCCACCGGAACAAATACCGCTGCCAGAATAATCCCTATTGCAATTACAGGAGCCTGTACCTCAGACATTGCCCTATACGTAGCATCCAGCGGCGAGAGTTTTGTGACATCAATATGATGCTGGACCGCCTCTACCACCACGATGGCATCATCAACCACTATACCGATAGCCAGTACGAAGCCAAACAAGGTTAACGTATTGATAGAAAAGCCCAATAGGTAAAAGAAAATAAGAGCACCAATGATAGAAATAGGAATTACCAAAATCGGAATAAGAGTGGCCCGCCAGTTCTCTAAAAATATAAATACGACAAAAGCCACCAACACGAGCGCTATCAGCAGGGTTTCTACCACCTCGTCTATGGATTTCTGTACAAAAGAGGTAGTTTCAAAGGGAACCACATATTCCATATCTGCAGGAAAGGACTTGGCCAGTTCCTCCATTCTATCATTCACCCGCTCTGCTGTCGCGAGAGCATTGGCCCCGGGCTCCAGGTAAATAGCCATTCCTGTCCCCGTCTTTCCATCCACCTTATTATCAATACCATAAAACTCAGACCCCATTGCGATACGGGCTATATCCTTCAGATGAACCGCCGATCCGTTTTCGGGGTTATTGGCTACAATAATTTCTCCAAATTGTTCCGGAGTAACCAATCTTCCGCTCACCTTCAAACTGTATTCGAAAGCCTGATTAACCGGGGCAGGGGGCGCCCCAACAATACCGGCAGCTACCTGCCTGTTCTGCTCAGAAACCGCGGCAATAACTTGTGCAGGGGTAATCCCCAGGGAAGCCATCTTATCCGGGTTCAGCCAGATGCGCATGCTGTACTTCCGGGCAAACGCATTCACATCCCCTACGCCTTCTACCCTGGATATTTCCGGTAATATATTGATCTCCAGATAGTTATCCAGGAAGGTGCGATCATGGCTATCATGAGGAGAGCGTAAGGCCATCACCATAAGCATGTCGTTAGAGCGCTTCCGAACTGTCACTCCCGTCCGGCTTACTTCTTCGGGGACAGAAGGCATCGCCAGGTTTACCCTGTTTTGTACGTCCAAGGCAGCAATATCAGGATCAGTACCAATATTAAAAGTAACGTTTATGGAACCTGAACCATCGCTTGCGCTGGTGGATTCCATATACATCTCTCCCGGGGTACCATTGATCTGGTTCTCTATTGGCGTATTCACAGTTTCCTCCACCGTTTGCGCATCCGCTCCAATAAAATTGGAACGAACAGAAACTACGGGAGGAGCAATATCCGGCAATTGGGCCACCGGCAGGTTAAACATGGAAATGATCCCCAGCAATACCAAAAGAATGGCAATCACTATGGTGGTATTCTTCCTCTTTATAAAGGTCTTTGATATTAACATCTTGAGATATACTTAATGATAACAGAGAAATTTTGGCTTATTGTTGTTGAACGGAAGAGTCGGCCGCTTCCTGCTGATCCGCCTGAACCTGAACCTCTACGCCCGGACGTACTTTTTTAAGGCCCTCAACTACTACCTTTTCGCCAGGTTTAAGTCCGCTCGTAATAATAGTTTTATTACCAATTTCCGGCCCGGCCTCTACATTTCTCGATTCAATTTTATTATCTTCATTCACCACATAAACAGAAGTCTCGGCCAGAATATGCACCAACGCAGTAGTCGGAATAGCAATAGCAGTAGAATCAGTAGGATGTTGAACTAAAACTATGGCGCTCATCCCTGATTTAAGAATGCCCTTGTCATTCGGAAACTGCAACCGGATCTGAATAGACCCGGTTGTCTGATCAACAGCGTTATTCACTACCACCAACCTGCCGGGTTTATCATAAGCAGAGCCATCGGAAAACCGGACAGCATACGTTCTTTTGATGGCTGGATCTGTAAATTCCGCAATATCCGACTGAGGAATTTCAAAATCTGCGTACATTGGGTTTTCGTTCACGATCGTGTTTATCAGCGTCTGGCCCGCGCTTACCAAGTCTCCTACTTTTACCTGTACGATACCGATTTTCCCACTCTCCGGGGCAATAATATCTGTATGTCTCAAATCGGTAGCAGCACTTTCCACTGCCGCTTCCGCAGCCCGGAGGCTCGCTTGTGCTGCTTCTACTGCTGTAGTAGCCTGATCGACCGTTTGCCGGGAAATGGCATCATGTTTCAGGAGGTCCTGGTATCGGTCAAGGTCACGCTGTTTGAGGGCTAACGATGTTTTCACTTCGGAGAGGGCTGCTTTAGCCTTATTATAGGCAGCCTGATAGCGGCTCTTGTCAAGCGAATAAAGCACCTGCCCTTTTCGCACGTGAGCGCCATCCTGCACTTTAATAAATTTCAGATACCCGCTTACATCCGCCCGCAGCTTAACAATACTATATGCTTCAAGCGTAGCCGCATACTGGCTGGAAACTTTATAAGATTGAGCCTCCGTAGTTATTACATTAACTACTGGTTTGGGCATTGCAGCTGCCTGGTCGGCAGTAGCCGGTTTTTTATCCCCTCCGCCACAGGAAGCCAGCAAAAAAGAAAATATAAACACGAGGCTGCTAAAAATCAGCGTTTTATTGGTTTTCATTGATGCATTATTAATAATGTACAAAATTGGTTTTTAAATCTAATTGAAGGATAAGGCTTTTATTGATTTGCAGGATTCAGCCTTCCGGTTGCTCTTTGCAGTTCTACCCGGCTGATCATGGTTTTTAGGAGGGCGTCAATATAATCGCTTTGTACACGCTGTAACTCATTTTCAGCCGATAACAGGTCCAAGCTGGTGGCCACTCCCTTTTCATATTTATAGTTGATCCGATCATAAACACCCTGAGTGAGTTTCATATTTTCTTTTTGGGTATTTAGCTGATCTTTATTGTTGCGATAATCCACATAGGCCTGCTGCACTTCTACCTGAATCTGGTCTGCCAGGTACTTAAGATCGTTTTGAGATTGCTCCAAAGTGATCTTCGCCTGGTTGGTCTGATGAATACGCTCTGTCCCCGAAAAAATAGGAAAAGACAGATTGACACCCAGAGCAGAATTTCCGAAACCCTGATTATATAATTCTGAAAAACGGGTTCCAAAGAAATTATATCCTCCATTTAAGTACAAGGAAAGGGTGGGAAGAAAAGAGGAGCGCGTGCTTTTCAAACTCAACTTATTAAGATTGATCTGCACCTGCTGCATGTCATATTCGGGGCGGTCCGTCAGATTATAGTTAAGCGGTTCCTGACTCCCCAGGTTTGGGGAGAAATCATGAACCGACTCGGTCAGAGATAATGAATCCCTGGGAGATATCCCCATCTGGAATTTCAATACCTGAAGACTTAAAGCCAGCAACCGTTTCTGATTCATTAACCCTGTATTAGCCGTATTATATTGAGACTGAATCCTGTTGACATCCACTGTTTCAGCCATCCCCACTTCATATTTATTCTTAATGTCACTTAAAGATTTTTTCAATTGGCTGACATTAGATTCTCCCAGGCGGATGGCTTCCTGGTTTACCAATACATTAAAATAGGCCTTTTTGACTGCCGCTATAATTTCTATGCGGGTTCGTTGCAACGATTTTACAGAGAGCTCCTGAAAAATTTTAGCTGCCTTCAAACCCAGAAAATAATTGTTATTAAAGAGTGTTTGAGTCGCTTCTGCAGTAATAGAAGAAGTATATTTATTCCCAAACTGAACCGGCACTTTCTTATCCGAGGAAGGATCGCTAAAGTCGGGAATCAGAGAGGTAGGCAATTTTAAATTATCCACCAAACCACCAGAGATATTTATATGCGGCAATAATTTACCGCGATTTTCCCCTATCTGCTCACGGGCCATCTGTTTATCCAGACGGGCATTTACCACATCATGCTGATGTTCCAGAGCATAGTTCACACATTCCTCAATGTTGAATTGAAAAGACTTCAGGCTGTCCATGGAAGACTGTCCCCATACGTTGCCCGAAAAAAGCAGTAAGACCAGAAAGGGGACTTCAAGAAACGAAACCCGGACGACTCTTGAAATCAAAGGTTGCATATAAAAACTTCTAAAAAAGAGCAGCATAATTTTCAATTATCGCGCGAAGGTAATCCTTTAAAGCAATTTGCAACCCGGAGAGAACAAAATGAATGATAAACGGGATACGCATAATGACAAAAGGGCAGATACGCCTCTTGTAGGGCATCAAAAGGCAATCTACTTCCGCTCCTCCAGTTCCAACCAACGGTTTTCCATATCTTCCAAAAGGGTGGCAATTTCGCCAATTCGCTCGGAGGCAACCTGCAACTCCTCATAGGGCAGGTTCGTGTCGGAAAGTTGTTGGGTAAGTTTCGCCTTTTCTGCCTCCAGTTGTGGCATTTGCTGCTCCAGTTGCTTCAGCTCCCGCTGCTCATTATAAGATAGCTTCTTCCGTTCTTTGGAAGGACCCGCAGTCGGTTCTTCCATCTTTTTTATCTCCTGCTGTTGCGCTTTTTCAACCTGTTCTTCTCTGGCTGCTGCCAACCGGTATTGGGAATAATTTCCCGGAAAATCGCGGATTTTTCCCTCTCCTTCAAACACAAACAAATGATCAATCAGTCTGTCCATAAAATAACGGTCGTGGGAAACCAAGATCACACAGCCCGGAAAATTCTCCAGAAAATCTTCCAACACCTGAAGCGTTTCAATATCCAGATCATTGGTCGGCTCATCCAGGATCAGAAAATTGGGATTTCGAAACAGTACCGACAACAATTGCAATCTCTTCTTTTCTCCACCGCTAAGCCTGGAGATATAGGTATATTGTTGGTCGGGAGGGAATAAAAAACGAGTAAGAAATTCAGAGGCGCTGACAGCTCCTCCATCCGCAAGGGGGAAATTCTCTGCGATGTTTTTTACCCAGTCAATCACCCGTTCATCATCTTTGAGTTGAAGCCCCTGCTGATGATAATAGCCAAAGACCACTGTATCTCCAACATTGATTTTTCCTGAATCCGGTTGTCCTATTCCTTGAATAATATTGAGAAAGGTAGATTTTCCTACCCCGTTTTTCCCGATTATTCCTACCCGTTCTCCTTTTTTAAAGGTATAATCAAAACCATTCAGCAACAATTTTCCACCGAAAGATTTTCTGACCTTTTTTAGTTCGAGGATTTTACCCCCGAGTCTTGTCATTTTCAAATCGAGGGAAAGCGCAGATTCGGTATTTTTCTCAAATGCTTTTTCTTTTACCCCCTGAAAGGCATCTACCCTGGATTTGGCCTTCGTCCCCCGCGCCCGGGGCTGGCGACGTATCCAGTCCAATTCTTTACGATAAAGGTTTCTGGCTTTATCACGGGAGGCATTTTCAATTTCCAGGCGGTGGTTTTTATTTTCCAAAAACTGCGCGTAGTCGCCCTTGTGTATGAAAAGACGCCCCTGGTCAAGTTCCAGGATTTCATTACAAACCTGATCCAGAAAATAACGGTCGTGTGTAACCAACAGCAAGGTTACCTTTGCAGCGCCCAGGTATTGCTCCAGCCATTCGATCATTTCCACATCCAGATGGTTTGTCGGTTCATCCAGTATGAGCAGGGTATTTTGATGATCAAAGCCAATATCAATCAATACTTTAGCGAGCGCCACTCTCTTTTTCTGTCCGCCGGACAAAGTGGCTACTTTCTGGTTTAGAAAAACAATACCCAGCTTCCCCAGTATTTCATTCACATTGGCCTCAAACTGCCAGGCGTTTGCCTCTTCCATTTTGGCAACCAGGTGGGCTACTACCGGTTTACCTTCCTGAACAGATTTTTCGTATTGGCTGATGAGTTGCAGTGTAGGATGATCATGTTCAAATATATTATCTGATACGGTAGCCTGCTCCTTCAGTTTAGGTTGCTGATTCAAAAAGGCAACCTGCACCTCTTTATGTATCCAAACCCGCCCATGCTCTCCCACATCCTGCCCTGCTATTATTTTCAACAGGGAGGATTTACCAGAACCGTTTTTCGCTACTATTGCAACTTTATCTCCCTGAGAGATATGGAAGGATATATCTTCAAACAGAACTTTAATACCATACGACTTACTCAACCCTTCTACCGACAAATAATGCATACTAAATAATATATTGCAACCCCATCTGCTTTTTGGCCTCTTTCACCGTTTCGGAAGCAGATTGGCGGGCTTTTTCATTTCCCTGTCTGATAATTTTTTCCAGATATTCCGAATCTTTTAAAATTTCATCCGCTTTATCCCGGATGGGGCTGATAAAGTTTATCATATCCTGGCCCAACTGTTTTTTTAAGTCTCCATAGCGGATCGTACAATTCCGATAGGAATCTTCATAATGTTGCAGCACTTCAGGGGACGAAACAAGTTTTAAAAGAGTAAACAGGTTTTCAATATACGCTGGTCTGGGCGCATCGGTTTCGGTAGGGCCTGCATCGGTTTTGGCTTTTTTTACCTTTTTTAAGATTTGTTCATCCGTGTCAGCAAGATAGAGTGTAGCCGATTCATGCTGACTCTTGCTCATTTTTCCTTCTCCATTCAGGCTGCCTATTTTAACCAGGTCTTCCCCATTATTGAATCCATCCGGCTCGGGAAAAAGATCACCATAGCGTTTGTTAAAGCGGGAGGCAAAGTTACGCGCCATTTCGAGATGCTGCTTCTGGTCTTTCCCTACGGGCACTTTCGTTGCCCGATGCAGAAGAACATCGGCAGCCATTAATACCGGATAAGTAAGCAACCCGGCATTAATATTGTTTTTATGCTGACGAATTTTCTCTTTAAAGGTAGGTACCTTTTCTAACTCTCCTTTGTAAGCCAGCATGTTCAACAGCAGGTAAAGCTCAGCCGTTTCAGGCACCCCGCTCTGTACATAAAGGGTAACTTTCTCCGGGTCCAGACCGGAAGCGATGTTTTCAGCCAAAACCCGAAATACATTCTCTCTCAAATGTTCCGGCTCTGGATGGGTCGTCAAAGAGTGAAGGTCTGCAACAAAGAAATAGCAGTCATACGCATCCTGCATTTTCACGAAATTACGGATGGCGCCAAAATAATTTCCCAAGTGTAATAAACCGGTTGGCCGGATGCCACTGACAACAATTTCTCTTTCCATAAGAGGGCAAAGTTAAGCATAAACGACAGAAATGTTATCTTTGAAAAATTAATCAAATCATGGTTCATGCGTTCTGTCATCAATGTAAAAGACTTGCGAAAAAGTTACTATAGAGGTAAAAACGAATTACCTGTGTTAAAAGGACTAAATTTCAATATTGATGCTAATGAATATGTTGCATTGATGGGACCTTCCGGCTCCGGCAAGTCCACTTTAATGAATATCCTGGGCTGCCTGGATACCCCTACCTCCGGAATCTATATACTGAATGAAAAAGACGTCAGTAAAATGGACGACAACAGCCTTGCAGAAATACGCAACAAGGAAATCGGATTCGTTTTTCAACAATTTAACCTGATGCCCCGCCTGAGCGCTCAGGAAAATGTAGCGCTTCCCTTAATTTATGCCGGTGTTTCCAAAAAAGACAGAGAAAACCGCTCCCTGGAGATGCTAAAGCAGGTAGGGCTGCAAGACCGGGCAGCTCACAAACCCAATGAACTTTCAGGCGGACAATGCCAACGCGTTGCAATTGCCCGTGCGCTGATCAACAATCCTTCCATCATTCTGGCAGATGAACCCACCGGCAACCTGGATACCAAAACCTCCATTGAAATCATGGATATTTTTGAAAAGATTCAGGCAAATGGCAATACAGTGGTATTGGTTACCCATGAGGAGGATATCGCGGAACATGCGCATCGCATCGTCCGGTTGCGCGACGGCATTATCGAGAGTGACCGGCAAAATAAAAATACAAGAATAACGGAAATCAACTAAACTTCATTTCATGGCTTTCAGAATATATACCAAAAAAGGAGACCAGGGGCAGACTTCTCTCATCGGAGGCAAACGAGTTTCAAAAGGAAGCCTTCGGATTGCTACCTACGGTACAGTAGATACGTTAAACTCTTATGTGGGTTGGGTGGCCGACCTGCAGGCAGAAGAAAAAGTACAAACGCTTTTACGCAGGATACAGGATCGCCTGTTTACCATTGGTTCCCTGTTGGCTTGTGATCCTGAAAAAGAAATCAGAATGAAATTGCCCAGCCTTACGCAGAACGACATTGGTCTTCTGGAAAAAGCTATTGATGAAATGGATGAAAAAGTTCCTCCGATGCGATCCTTCATTCTCCCCGGAGGCCATGTGGCCGTATCTTCATGCCATATCGCCCGCTGCCATTGCCGGGAGGTAGAGCGACTTTGTGTAGCATTGGAGGCGCAAGGTCAAAAAACCGCCCCCTTTGTCATCGCTTATCTCAACCGATTAAGTGATTACCTGTTCATGCTGGCTCGTTACACTGCGTTCCAACTTAACGTGGAGGAGATTGCGTGGAAGGCAGAAAAGTAGGAGCTAAAAAGGAAGTCCCTATTTCTCCTGGTTCATATGCTTTAAAAACATTTCTTTTCTGTTGTCCCTGCCCGCTTTATATGTTTTGTACATGGTACTCATCCTGGACAGGTATAATTCCGGATTAGAAGTTCCTCTGTGGCATACAACACAATTAATGACCTGCACCTGTTTGGGCTTGGGATCAGGAAAATGAGGTCTAAAGTATTTCTCATTAATTTCATTGGTCATTTTTATCATTCCCCGGGCAATCTCTTTTTCAATTTTGGCATCGCTGGCAAAATCCAGTTTACCGGGTTCTCCTTTTTTGGGAGCATGGCAATAGCTACATTTTACGGCTAAAGCATTTTCGAATCCATGCATAAGATGAAGCAGGCTATCCTTTGTAATATCCTGAGGAAGCACTTTGAGGTTCTTCCATTTAGGCTGAGGCTGAGGATTATTTACCAGGGTTTGCTGAGGAGTAAAGGCATAAAACTGAATCACCGAAATGAAAAAAACAATTCCGGCAAGGATGGTAAGAGATTTTTTCCTGATTTTCATAGCTTTTAAATTTAGATAAAACCGACCTCTAAGATAATGAAAAATATTTCAACTGATAAAGAATAATTTTTTCAGCTATGATATAGGCCTCGGCAACCGGTTAAACAACAGCAGGATCATTAAAGTCAGGACGGATGTAAGGCCTTTCCAACAGAAAATCAGCCTTTTTTCCACCCCCCTGGAAATTAACTATCCCTTACAAAGTGGGTAAATTTGCCTATTAGTTTACAAAAACCTCTAATAGCTATGAAAAGATCATTCCTCAATCCGGCACTTATGACCGGACTCGTCTTTTTCACCGGGCTTATGCCGTTGACGTTTGTATTCTCACAAAATGAAACCCGTCTGCTGCTCGACACGCCGGCCCGTCCTGTAGTATGGGCAGTGCAAGCCGTTGTTTTATTGTTATTGTTGTTCAGAAAGCCTGAGATCGGAAGAAAGCAATCAATGGGGCTGGCGATATTATGCTTACTGGTCCCTTTTGTATTTACCTTTGGCCCGAATGGCCTCTCTTTTGTGATTTTTGATAACTATGTCAGTGCATGTTTGTCCTGGGGTATAGCGGGTATCTTATCAAAGCCATTATTTATCAGAAACAATATTAAAAAATCCGGGAGTTGATATGTGGACTGCAAAACAAAAACAAAGGTTACTGTTGGCGCTGAGCATTTTTCTGGCGCTATGTGCCATCGGATTTTCATTTGACCGTACTCATTTCCTGTGGTTTTGGCAACAAAACCCTATTGTTCCGATACTTCTACTTCTATTTGTATTCCTTGCGATACGGTACTGGTTGAAGCTCGAGGTTGAAAAGCAGAGGCAAAAGATATACGCAGCATACGCCCGCCAAAAAGAAGCCCGCGAAGAAACCAATTTCAAAAAGATGCTATCCCCGAGAGAGGCAGAAGTAATGGACCTGATAAATAAGGGCCTGACTAATAAAGAAATAGCCGACACCCTCTTTATTTCCTTATCTACCGTAAAAACGCATATCAACAATATTTACAAAATATTAGAAGTAAAAAACCGGCGCGAGGCTATTGAACGTGTAAATGATGACTAAAATTCAAATCCCGGAAAAGTACCTGTCACTAACTCCCTGAACAAGGCGAACAGAAAGCAGATTTACCTGCGCACGACCCACTTCAGCATCTCCTTCAGGGTAACCTTCTTCCCGTAAAGCAGGATGCCGGTTCGGTAGATCTTTGCTGCAACCCAGGTCGTAAAGATGAACCCGGCAATGAGTAACACGGCTGACAATATCAACTGCCAGGCCGGAACGCCATAAGGAATTCTGGCCATCATTACCAGGGGAGAAGATAGCGGGAAAATACTGCAAAATACAGACAAAGCGCTATTGGGCTCCTGGATAGCGCTAAACATGATAAAAAAGGAGATAATGATCGGCATGGTAATCGGGAGGGTCAACGATTGTGATTCCGTCATCTCCTGATCCACTGCCGACCCTACTGCTGCAAAAAGAGCTGCATAAAAAAGGTAGCCCCCCAGAAAATAAAAAATAAAACAGATTATGATTTCAGCAATCGGCAACAGATAAAAAAGATTTTTGACCTGTTCAAAGGCCTGCGCCGCCTGTAGGTTGCCTTCTGCTCCCATCTGCATTTGTTGCATCCCCTGCATGGATTGCATATCCGGTAAAAAAGAACCGGCAACGAAAAAACCAATAAGGGCCAAAATAATCCATATAATAAACTGTGTAAGCCCCACGCCTCCTATGCCAATAATTTTTCCGGTCATCAATTGGAAGGGCTTCACCGAAGATATCATTACTTCCGAGATACGATTGGTTTTCTCTTCAGCTACGCCCCGGAGGACCTGGGTTCCAAAGAGCAATAAGGCAAAATAAATCAGAAACCCCGATACATAACCAATGGCAGAAGAGGCATAGGTAAGATACCGGGTGTCACCTGATGCTTCTCCGGAGGAAGTGGGTTGTGAGATAGAAACTTCCACATCCATCTTCTTCAATGCATCCTGATCAATACCGGCCAGGATCATTCGCCGGTCTTTTATGGTATGATTAATTTGGCCGGTTACATATAAATAGGTATTTAATCCCAACTGATTGTCTGAATAATAAATAAATCCTTTGGGATTCTGAATATCAATATCAGGAATGTAAAGGAGCCCGTCAAAACCTTCCTTTTTGTACGTTTTCCGTTCCTCGTCCACGGGCTTATTTTCAATAAAAGTAAAAAATATATTTTGGCCATCCTGAAGATGATCCTTAAATAACCCGCTCTCATCCACAACCGCAATCTTTTTAGTTCCCTTACTGCCGCCTGCTATGACAAAAATTTCGAGCGCTATAAAACCAATAATAATAAAAGGGATAAGCAACGTGATGATAATAAAAGATTTCTTCTTTACACGAGACAAATATTCACGCTGTATGATCAACCAGTTCTTATGCATGATCCTTTATTTAGCTTTTAACTAATTCAATAAAGACTTCATTAATGGAAGGCAATATCTCATTAAAAGATTGAATGGCATATCCTTCATTTATAAAATGTTTTAAAATGCTATTATTTGTTGTCCCTTCCTTCAGTTTTACGATTAAGCTGTTGTCTTTAATGGATTCAATTACAAACGCATCTGATGAAGTTTCTTCTTCTTCTTCTTCTTCTGCATATTCTGCATAAGGCCGGTCTAATGTAATGCTAAATTCATTTTTTTTAAATTCATTCTTTATTTCATCAATTTTCCCATCCAAAACCTTTTTTCCTTTATTAACTAAAACAACATGTTTACAGATTTCTTCCACCTGCTCCATTCTGTGAGTAGAAAAGATAACGGTGGTACCTTTTTTACATAAGTCGTAAATTTCCTGTTTAATTAAATTGGAGTTAATCGGATCCAGACCGGAAAAGGGTTCATCAAGGATCAGTAACTGGGGTTCATGAAGGATAGTAGAAATAAACTGCACTTTTTGCTGCATTCCTTTACTTAAGTCTCCCACTTTTTTGCTCCACCAATTAGACAGATCAAACCGGCGGACCCAAAACAAAGCCTTTGACTTTGCATCCGCCTTCGTCATATTTTTTAACTGTCCTAAATAAAGCAGCAGGTCGCCTACCTTCATTTTTTTATATAAGCCGCGTTCTTCGGGCATATAACCTATACGGCTATTGTCTTCTATCGCACGAAAAGGTTTATCTTTAAAAAGGATGTCCCCGGCATCAGGGTATAAGATCCCGGTAATCATGCGAAGTAAAGTAGTTTTACCTGCACCATTGGGGCCTAATAGCCCAAAAACAGTTCCTGCGGACAAAGAAAAACTAATGTCGTCAACAGCTTTATGAGCGGCATAATATTTTTTAAGATGACTAACCGTTAAAAGGTCCTCCATTCTATATTTTTAAAGAAAAATATGATTACAATTTTATTAAACTTATTAAAACGGGAGGTCATCTTCTGTAGAATCATCATTAGCAGAAGTTTGAGAAGTATCGTTGTCTTCTATTGGAGGAGGGGGGGGAGATGTAGCTCCTTTTGCGGGCTGGCTGCCACCCGAAACCACAGTAGTTGTTTCCACCTTTTCAATTCTCCAGGGTCTAACGTCTGTGTACCAACGACCATTAAATTCTCTACTTTGAAGATCAATAGAAACTTTAACCAAATCACCGGTTTGGAGGGCGTTTACTTCATTTAACTTATCCCCCCAAACTGTACAACACACACTCTTCGGAAAGTTGTCGCCGTATTCAATCACAAAGCCTCCTCTCTGCCAGGGGCCATTGGCGCCCTCGCCTTTTTGTATTTCTAAAATTTGCTGAACTTTTCCCGTTAACTCTAAAGCCATTTCTATTTGTTTTAAACGATTAAGATTAAGAATTCAAAGATATAAATTCCCTAATCGAAAAAAAAGTTTTTCTTATAATAGAGAGTTAAAGTCGTTAATAATCAGCCGGGTATGTTCATTGTTTCAACCTAAATCAGAAATGAATCAGGTAAAAAGATTAGTACAAGGGGTTATTAAAGTAACCTTATATGCAATAAATTATGCAAACCTATAAACCGGGAAAGAAAGGTTTCGGCTGTAGCAATTATAGGCAAAGGATTAGGCATGATTTTTTCTTTTATTCAAAGGATAAAAAGGTAATTACCTAATGTATTTTTAAAATAATGAAAAATAAAAATCAATTTTTTTTTTCAACAAATTATTAAGAATTTCGCTGTCCCGGTTTTGTAAACCTGAATCAGGATCCGGGAATTTTTTTTTGTTTAACCCTAAATAAACCACGCTACAAAAATGACCGGTACACACGAGCAAGTTTGGGAAAGGTGCCTGAAGATCATCAGGGATATTGTTGATTGGCAGCCTTTCAAAACATGGTTCGAACCGATTAAACCAGTCAAGCTAAAGGGACAAGTTTTAACCATTCAGGTACCCAGTCAGTTTTTTTATGAATACCTGGAAGAGCATTATGTCGGACTCATTGGGAAGGCGCTCAAAAGAGAGTTGGGCAAGCAGGCCCGACTTGAATATCGGATAGTGGTGGATGGTGGAACGGGCAAGCCTAATCCGGTAACGATAAATATGCCGGCGGGTTTTCGCAGACCGCGTGCAGAAAATCAAATGGATCTACCTTTATCAGTAGGGAACGGAGGAAATACCGTCAAAAACCCTTTTGTAATTCCCGGATTGAAAAGAGTGCAAATCGATTCTCAACTCAATCCCAATTATCTTTTTGATACTTTTATCGAAGGAGAATGTAACCGGGTAGCCCGCCGGGCAGGGAAAACCATTGCCGAGAAACCAGGAGCCACCTCTTTTAACCCCCTGGTAATATATGGGGGCGTAGGTCTCGGAAAAACCCACCTGGCACAGGCCATTGGTAATGAAGTCAAAAAGCTCCATTCTTCAAAAACCGTTTTATACGTAAGTACCGAAAAGTTCATCAATCAATTTATTGACAGCGCCCGGCGCCATGAGATCAACGACTTTATTCATTTCTACCAGCTTATTGATGTACTGGTCATAGATGATGTGCAATTTTTCTCCCGTGCGGAAAAAACACAAGATGCCTTTTTCACCATTTTCAATCATCTGCATCAATCGGGGAAACAATTGATTCTTACTTCCGACAAGTCTCCCAACGACCTGGAAGGGGTTCAGAACAGACTGTTGAGCCGTTTTCGCTGGGGCCTGAGTGCCGATCTGCAAGTACCGAATTTTGAGACCCGTATGGAAATATTGGACATGAAACAAAAGGCAGATGGCATGGATATTACTCCAGAAGTGCTAAAATATGTAGCTTATAACGTTCAATCCAACATCCGCGAACTGGAAGGCGCCCTTATTTCTCTGCTGGCACAATCCTCTCTTAACAGGAAAGAAATTGATCTGGAACTGGCCAAAAATGTACTTCAATCTTTTATCAAAGGCACCACAAAAGAACTAACCATAGACACCATACAAGAGTTGGTTTCCGAATATTACAATGTTGCCAGCGATAAGTTACGGGAAAAAACCCGCAAACGGGAAATTGTACAGGCCCGACAAGTAAGCATGTACCTGGCCAAGATGTTCACCAAAAATTCACTGAAAACCATCGGTAGTCATTTTGGGGGGCGCGATCATACCACGGTCATCCATTCCTGTCAGACTGTTCGCAACCTGATGGATACGGACTCCAAGTTCAAAGATGGAGTGATGAGCCTTCAGAAACAATTACAAATTGCCAGCATTTAGCCTTGTAATTCTAAAAAAATGGTTACTTTTGCCGACCCTGAAAAAAGTTCTTATAGGTGAGGTGCCTGAGTGGCCGAAAGGGCCGGTTTGCTAAACCGTTGTACGGGTAACACTGTACCGAGGGTTCGAATCCCTCCCTCACCGCCAAACTACGTTCCGCTTGTGGCGGAACTTCGTTTGGCGGGCCAGGTTTTTAGGTCGGGCGTTTGGCGGAACAAATTTTGAAATCGTTTTCGTTGAAAAAAAGATATGTGGTACGTCTATATCTTAAAGAGTATAAGCACATCCTTTATTTATATCGGATCGACAAACGATTTGAAACGAAGGTTAGGGGAGCATAATAATGGATTAACACAATCGACCAAACATTATGCTCCATTTGAAATGTTGGCTTATGTAGCGGTTAAGACTGAAGCAAAAGCACGCGAATTAGAAAAATATTTCAAAACAGGTTCCGGAAAGGCAATCCTTAAAAAGAGGATACTGATGGAATCAAAAGAAGAGGCCAGTCAAAAGCGTAGTTTGATTTAATTGACGAAGCTTTAGCGTAGTCAATCGGGAAGTAGCGCAGTCCGGTAGCGCACCTGGTTTGGGACCAGGTGGTCGCAGG
>CAYRBD010000071.1:15184-17449 GCA_964422465.1 uncultured Chitinophagaceae bacterium | reverse complement strand
CCCATTGATAATTATTTAAAGCGATTGCTTTTCGCCTGGCACTTCAGCGATATGAATATTTTATTGACCGATTATATTCATAAAGGGAGTAAAATTCAATTTTGGCGTGCGGTCCAACCCCGGGTTTCTAAAATAGCGCCTTTTCTTAAATTGGACAATGATCCTTATATGGTGTTAAACGAGGGGAAACTCTATTGGATGCAGGATGCCTATACTACGGCTTCCCAATATCCTTATTCTGAACCTTATCATGGGAAAGATAATTATATCAGAAACTCGGTAAAGATAGTGGTGGATACTTATAACGGGACTGTTCATTTTTATGTATCTAATCCAAAAGATCCGGTGCTTAAAGTATATGAGGAAATCTTTCCTAAAGTATTTGAGCCGCTGGATGCAATGCCAGGCGAACTTGTAAAGCATGTTAAATATCCCAAAGATTTGTTTAAGATACAGCTTCAAAAATTTAGTATCTACCACATGACCGATCCGCAGGTTTTTTATAACCAGGAAGATTTGTGGGAAAGACCGGGAGAAACTTATGGTGGACAACAGATCAACATGCAGCCTTATTATTTGTTGGGAACGCTGCCAAACAGTAAAAAATTACAATATATGCTCATCAGTCCCATGACTCCCAAAAATAGGGATAATATGATTTCGTGGATGATTGTTAAGTCGGATTTCCCCGGTTATGGACAGATTATAGACTACGAATTACCTAAAGAACGGCTTTTCCTTGGTCCGGCACAGATTGAGGCAAAAATTAATCAAAATACAGAAATTTCACGTCAGCTTTCCTTATGGGATCAGCGTGGCTCGAAAGTAATACGTGGCAATTTAATGGTTATTCCTATTGAAAATTCATTTTTATATGTGGAACCGGTATTTTTATTTTCTACCAGCGTCAATATGCCTCAGCTTAAGCGCGTTATTGCAACTACCGGATCTAATGTAGTCATGGAGCCTACTTTGAATGATGCTATTCTTGCCTTATATGGGAAAACAACTCTCTCTCCGATGGCACTGGATACTTTAACTGCAATACCGCCTGGACTGGTAGAAAAGGTGCCCTCTCCCAAATTGGATAAGCTGAAAGAACGCTGGCAGGAAATGAAAAAAGCCTTACAAAATAGCGATTGGAAAACCTTTGCCGAAAAGATGGATGCAATCAATGAGTTGTTGAAAGATACCCAATAAAGCCGGTGTGTTGATATTGTATTTGAAACAGGTTAATGCGCCGGGATCATTTTTAGACAAACTGCATGAGCAACCGGTATCTGCGTTCCCGTTAAAGTAAGGAGACCATTTTTTTCATTCCTTTTAAAGACAGTTATATTGTTGCTGTTCTTATGTCCGATTAAAATATAACGGCCATCGGGTGAGAGCGTGAAATTCCTGGGAGTTTTGCCTCCTGTTGGTTGACGGTCAATTGGAGTAATTTTTCCATTCTCAGGCTCTACTTTGTAAGTAACAATATCGTTCAGGTCATCCCGGTTAGCTGCATAAAGAAATTTTCCATCGGGAGAGAGATGTACATCTGCGCCCCATATTTTACCTTTATAGTTTTTTGGAAGATTGGATACTTCCTGTATCTGCGTAAGGCGGCCCGGCTGGTAATTAAAAACCATTATCTGGCCTCCCAGTTCGGTTATTAAATAGAGCTGTTTCCCACTGGGAGAAAACTCCATCAGGCGGGGGCCTGCGCCCGGGCTGACAGCGGTAGCGGGAGGATTGCCGGGGGATAACTGCCCCGATCTTTCATCAAAGGAATAAGTGAATATTTTGTCCATACCTAAGTCTGTAACAAAAAGATCTTTGTTGTCAGGCGCCATAACAGCACAATGGACATGCGCTTCATCCTGCCGTCCGGGAACAATACCGTGGCCATGATGGGGAATGTTTTGACGGACGGTTCCTACCGAGCCATCCTTTTCAACCGGCAGTACCGACAGGCTGCCACTGGTATAATTAGCTACAAATAACCATTTCCCGGAGGTGTCTGTAATGATGTTACAAGGATCATCACCTTCTGTTCGTTGCTTGTTGATGTAAGTGAGTTCTCCTTTGTCTGGATCGAAGGAATAAGCATATACCTTTCCATCCATGTTGTTATGGGTTTCACTAACGGCATACACTTTCTTGTGATCCGGGCTAATGGTTAAAAAAGAAGGGTTCTCAATACCCGAAATGGCGCTCACGAAGGTAGCTTTCCCCGATTCTGTATTAAATTTATAGACAAATATCCCGTTGCTGTCTGCAGGA
>CAYRBD010000071.1:0-15084 GCA_964422465.1 uncultured Chitinophagaceae bacterium | reverse complement strand
CTCTGTAAATTCCCTTTCTTACTCCGCTACAGATATCGGGTTTTGCTTGTTCTTAAAGTGTTTGCGAAATTGGGAGAGACTCCGTTACCTTTGCATTTCTCTAAACACATGCTTTAAGATGTCTGAATCCCGATTAACGCCAACCCTGAAGTATCTGATTCCGGTGGGGTGCGGCGTGGTGGTTGCTAACTTATATTATTGCCAGCCTTTACTGGGCGAATTTGCACGTGAGTTTAAGGTGAGTGAGGAGGCCACTTCTTTTATTAATATATGTTCACAGTTGGGGTATGGACTGGGGTTGTTTTTTATTGTGCCTTTAGGGGATAAGGTGCCCAAAAGGAAACTGCTCATCTTCATGCATCTTTTGGCAGCGGTTACTTTGCTGGGAATGGCCTTTTCTCCAAACCTGACCGGATTATATGTTTTTAGTGTTTTGGTGGGAATTATGTCCACCGCCTGCCAGGTTTTTATCCCTTTGGCTGCCGACCTGGCTTCAAAACAAGAGCGAGGAAAAGTAGTTGGTATGGCGATGGGCGGATTGCTGACCGGTATTTTATTATCACGGACCCTGAGCGGCATAGTAGCCGAATATTGGGGATGGGAGAGCATGTATTATATAGCCACCGGGTTCATGATCATAATGGCAGCCCTGATAGCCAGGTATATTCCAGGAGAACAGCCGGCTTTCAACGGGTCGTATGGTAAGTTGATGCGGTCTTTGTTCAGCTTGTTTAGAGAACAGCCGGTTGTCAGGGAAAGCGCCTGGATTGGCGCCTGTTTGTTTGGTTCCATTTCTGCTTTTTGGGCGACTATGGCCTTCTTTTTGGAACGCCCGCCTTTTGGTTATTCCCTTTCTTTAATCGGGCTTTTTGGAATTATAGGAGCGGGAGGGGCTATGATTTCTCCTTACGTGGGTAAGGTTACAGACCGGTCGGGGCCTTTTAAACCTATGCGCTGGGGAGGCGTGTTAATGGCGGCAGGCTGGATCATCATGTTTTACAGCATCTGGAGTATTGTGTTGGTGGTCATGGGTATTATTCTGATAGATATGGGATTGCAGTCCACGCATGTTCCAAACCTCTCACGCACATACAGTATTTTACCAGAGGCACGCACGCGCCTGAATACCTTGTATATGACGGCCTTCTTTATCGGTGGCACTATTGGTTCTTCCGTTGGGAGCCTGGCCTGGAACTTTGGCGGCTGGGAAGGAGTCTGTATCGCGGGATTAGTTATGGTGGCGTTGGGCGTAATTCCTATTGTAAAAAGACTAAAAGACCCGGCAATACAGCTATAAATAAGAACCTTTATTACCTTTGCATCCACTTATGCGCCGTAAAAACCTGCGGAAATATTATCGTTTTTTTAAGAATCTTCATGAATTGGAAGAAAAAGGAGCCGAGTTTATTCATTTTCATGAAGTCCCTTTAAAATGGTTGCATGACAGATTGACTCCGGCTCAGTTTCTTACTTTATCAGGCGTGTTGGTAGGCTGTACCGCAGGGCTTGCCGGTGTTTTATTGAAGGCAGTGGTACATTATATACAGAAATTTATTACGCAAGACTACCACTTGCCTTATCAATTGATTTTTTATTTTATTTTCCCGGTTATTGGTATTGTTGCTACGGTGGCAGTTGTTCATTACTTTTTTAAAGGGGATTCCGGGGAGGGTATTCCCTCTGTACTGTATGAAATAGCTCAAAAGTCAAGTATTGTTCGATTCTCCAAGACGTATTCTCAATTGATTCAAAGTGGGATTACAGTAGGATTGGGAGGGTCTGCCGGATTGGAAAGCCCCATCGCGGTAACGGGGGCTGCCATAGGCTCCAATTATGCGCGGATATACCAGATGGATTATAAAAACCGGACACTTTTACTTGCGGCGGGAGCGGCTGCCGGTATTGCTTCTGCTTTTGACGCCCCTATCGCGGGCGTGATGTTTGCTATAGAAATGTTGCTCACCGGGATGGCTTTTTCGGATTTTATTCCCCTGGTCATTGCCTCCGTATGTGGGGCGCTGTTGTCTAATATTATTCTGGGCAATGATCTAACCCTGCATTTCCGGTTAAAAGAGGCTTTTGATTACCGCAATGTGCCGCTTTACATCGTGTTGGGAGTGGTATCCGGCCTTTATTGCCATTATTATGCCATAGTAGTGGAAAGGATAGAAAATTTCCTGCACAAAAGAGTTAAAAACAGGTTTCGCATTGCTCTGTTTAGCGGGGTAATTTTGGGATTGCTTTGTTTTTTGTTTCCTCCTTTGTTTGGAGAAGGATACACGAGTGTCAAAGTATTGGTGGACAATGGAGGAGCCACCCTCATGCAAACCGGTATTTTTAGCAGCCTGGTAGGAAGGGAGTGGGTGATTATTGCTTTTGTAGGATTGGTAGGGCTATTTAAGGTTTTTGCCACCACTTTTACCATTTCGGGAGGAGGGAATGGCGGAAATTTTGCTCCTTCCTTAGTTGCAGGGGCTTTTGTAGGGTACTTTTTTGCTTTGATTTGCCAGGTATTGGGAATGCAGGATATTCCACTCGCCAACTTTGCCATTGTAGGAATGGCCGGAGCCATGAGTGGAATCCTGTATGTGCCACTGACCAGTATTTTTTTGATTGCAGAAGCCACGGGGGGATATGAATTGTTTATCCCGTTGATGATTGTTTCTACCGCTTCTTATCTGATTGTTCGCCGCTTTTCTCCTTATTCTATCAACGTAAAAAAATGGGTGGAAGCCGGAAAGGTCTTTGGAAGGGGAACAGATCGCAACCTTTTGTCACTCTTGCGGGCACAGGATGTTATTGAAAAAGATATTCTCACGATTGCTCCGGATGCTTCACTGAGAGAACTGGTGGAGTTAATAAAAGTAAACAGGAGAAACATGTTTGGGGTGGTAAATAAGAATAAAGAATTGGAGGGGATCGTCATGCTGGATGATATAAGAAACATCATGTTTAAAGAATCGCTTTATGACAGCACAACCATACGACAGGTGATGAGGAATCCGCCTGCCTTTGTGGATGTACAGGAACCTATGCGGGAGGTCATGAAAAAATTTGATGAAACCCGTGCCTGGAACCTGCCGGTTGTGGATGGAAAAAAGTTTCTCGGCTTTATTTCAAAATCAACGTTGTTGCAAAATTACCGGGATTTGTTGCGTACCCATTCTACCGGAGAGTGATCTGAGCTTACTTAACCTTATAATCTTATTTGAAAATAATCATTCTGCCAGGCGCGCATACCGATATGTAAATTTAAACCATAAAAATAGATTTTGTTTTTTTTCCATGTCAATAATAAGCTGTTTACGGTCGAGATCGGCCATGTTCGGCATTTGGGTTGCGTTTCCTTGTATCTCTTTAAGTTGTTGGAGCGCTATCAGACCAAAGGCATAAATTCCGGCCATAGATAAAGAAAAATCCTGCTTGCGCCGGAAGGATTCCGGAAGACCGGCAATCTGCTTGTTCATTTCTTCAATTTCTCCAATAAAAAACCGTTCAAAATCCAGAACATTTTGCATGGTGTTGGGTAGCGTAGTGATTTCATCTTGCAAATCTTTATGGATGTCATACAAATCGTTGATCAATTGAATTAAGGTCCCCAGCCGGTACCAACATTCCTGAAGGCCAGGGGTTGAAGAATAATCCATATAAAAAGCACAGAGTAAAACAGCATAACCGCCTTTGTCAAAAGTTATCCTGCGAATTTCTTCAGGAGAGAGTTGACTTCGATATTGCGCTTTGGATCGTTCCTGGGCCTCAAAGAGTTTATGAGAGACTTCATCATATTGATTTTTATCTCTTACAAAAACTCTTAACAAGCGGTGGGATTCCTTAAAGACTGTTTCATCAAAAAGATGACATTCGTAATCTTCATAATGAAAGGATAAATTGTACAACTGCTTTTCGTTGATCAAAGCATAATCTGTAAAATCATCAAATAAGGAACTGCAGATGAAGTAATGAATAAACCGAATTCTTTCGTCCTGGCTGATTTTTTTTCCGGTTAATCGGGCGAAAGGTCTGCAAACCATCGGCAGGTAAATCCCGTAACTAACGGCAATCTTTTTTCGGGTTGCGGCTCTGAAATGGCCATTGTACTTCTTCTCTATTTCATCCAACAGGCAATAAGCCCTTCGGGTTTCTTTCTTTCGGGTAACTATAATAGAGAAAGCCCTTGATATAACGGTTAACCAAAACCAGAAAAAATAGCGCATACAGTAGGATTAATTTTGCCGCTGCAAAAGCAGGTTTTCCAAATACAAAGTTTGCCGGTAGGCCGGGCTTAAAAAATAATATTTTATCAGTTGACTGAAAAGCAGGAGGTTTTTCCAGAAACGAGGAAGAATACTGGAAAAACTGGCCACAAAAAAGGTCTTATTGGCAGCATACAAATCACCTGAATCGGGAGACGATACCGGTAGAACTTTTCCGCCCAGCCGCATGATTGAAGTAGAGAGCAGGGTACTGTCCAGCCAGTTGTCAGATTGATGGTATTGAAGGTAAGCGGTATGTAATAATTGGGGTGTCAGGCTGTCTAAAGAGGGGAGGGAGACCTCGGATAAAAGGCGGGAGATATGGTATAACAATACCGGCGTTCTGCCGTAATGAGGAGAAATAAAGGCTGGCCGGGTCAGATAGGAACTATCGGTTATCATCCTGCGCAGTAATTCTACGGAGGCGCTATCGTGCTCATTATAAGTCAGCTTGAAATGATGGACAAAATACAACACATTGCAAAGCACGCAAAAATCAAAATCAATAGGCATTTTTATGCCAAACCAGGTAGAATAAGCAGGCAATTCCCGATACTCCGGTCGGGTATTGCGTATGAGGTTAAGGGAGCCATTTGCATGTTCCGCCATGAGTTTTTTTACCAGCCGGACCAGGCTGTCAGACGGGTTTTGACTTAACCACAAAATGGAAGTGTCGTCCAGGTCGTCCGGCAGCGCTTGTGATTCATTAAAAAGGTTAAGAAAACCGGAATGGGGAAATACCAGAGGCGGATTGGTTTGCCAGAAATTGAAAGTCGGAAGCCCGGATTTATTTTGAAAATGAGGGTAGGCAAGCTGTGCTTTATGAATAATAGAATCACACTTAATCTTTTGTTCAGGTGTCAGGCAGGGCTTTAAATATTTCAGCGTGAAAGCCACCAATCCGGTAAAGAAAATATTGTTGTCTTCCTTTAATCTTTCACTTTTCCCGTAGCGCCGGAAAGAGGGGAAGCTGCCCTTGTAAAAGAAGTCGGTTTGTTTCACCTGCCGGCTGGCAATCTGTTCGAGTAATGAATCAATCCGGTTGTATGCTTGTGCTTTGCAGGATGTCTTCCATAGCAGGCAACCGGGCAATAAGAGCCCTGTGAAAAGCATCCACCTTCCGATTGTATTTTTGAATACCGTAAAAGTGAAAAGTTTAGTTCTTTTATAATCCATTCCGGACAAAAATAAACATGTTTCTGCTTAATGAGGCCGATAACCCGATTTACTCAAAATCTCTTGGCTGTCTGTGAGTTTCATTAGAGAAGCAAGAGTTGTATTGGGGTTTTCTTTCATGTATTTGCGAACGATTTGCCAACCCACCCAACTGCCGATATTACCAGGGGCCTCGGAGGGCATTCCTCTTGAAGAGGGGCCGGGACCTATGTAATAACGAATGGTTAATGGATCATTCTTATATAACAGATTGTTTCGAACAAAATACTGCCAGATGAATTGTTCATTTTTTTTACACCATTGCATCTGCTTCGGGGAATAGCCTATTTTTAATGGATCTTTCGTATCCGGTAGGGTCTTATCCAGGAAGTAAAGTTGTTTCCCGTAGGCAATCATCTGGTCCAGGAGGGTTCCATTTCCCTCAATAGGGAACATTTTTTGTTCTATTACTTTCATGCAGCTTATCACCAGTTGATCAGGAGAAAAATTCTTTAGGATATAGGCAGGGTAAGGATTCGGTACCTGCTTATATAAAGGGAAATGAGGGCCTAAGAACATGTCCAGGCCAACACCCAATACCGTATCCACCGTTATAGCTCCATAATTAGCAAGTGCAGACATGAATGTAACTATCCGCGGTGGCTGAAAGGAAGGGATGTAATATTTAATGTAGCGGAAACCCTGGCTGAGTTCGCTGTTTATTTTCCTGATTTTTGTGGGTGGAAAATGGGCATCAATGGTATCCTGTAATTTTTGAATATCCTTGCTATGGACAAAAGCTGCAATTGCTCTTTTGGATAGTCCGCTGTCAGCAGGAGAACCAAAGTTCATGATCTGATTCATATATACCGTGTAGAATTCAGGATACTTTTTCTCCAGTTGTGAGAGCCCGTTTTCAAGATTTCCCGAGTCCAATTTCATAAATTGCTGGTCAAATCTTTCGAGATGAACGGTTATGGGAATTTCGCTTACATCCGGAGCCTTGTTATTGGTATAACACCCGGCGACAAACAATACCATCAGAATCCATAAGGCGGAATGTTTTCTAAGAGCCATTATTTTATTTGACCTTGGGATAAACAATTTCACTCCAAAAGCGGGGCTGGCTGGTTCCCAGATCATCCATAGCCGCATTGCTTAGTTTAATAATAAGGTTGTAATTCTCTTTTTGCTGCGGAATGGAAGCGAGTACCTTCACATATACGTATTTATTATTGATCGGATTAATGACTTTTACGATGGTACCGCGCGGCAGATCGTTGCAGAGGGCGTAGTATTTTTTAGAGCCGGGTTTTACATTGCTTTTGAACCAACCGGCCGCTCCTTTTTTACGGTTGATAACCTTCTCATCCTGCGTCTGTGCGAGATACAGTTCCTGGAATTCACTCCTTTGAGCCAGTTCCAATTTAGAGGAATCCGCATTTTCTGAGATTGCTGGCTGAGGTAATGCAATGGAAGCAGTGTCTTTTTTTGAAGGAATGTCTTTTTGTGGAATGGATACTTTTTCCGAAGTAGATTCAGTCTCTGGTTCGGCAGCTTTTGCTACCTGTCTGGGATTTTCTTTCGGTGCAGTCTTTTTGGGATGAGGAGTTGTTACTTTATTCAATATTTTTTCAAAAGGATTTTCTTCTTTCGCGTTGCTGCTACCGGATGTAACGGAGGGCTGTTTGTCTTCTTTGAGGAGCGGTTGAGATACGGGAGCAGGTTCCGTTTGCTTGTTTTGGACGGAGGGCTTGTCGGGGGCTTCAGTGGTGTTAGCAGTCAGCAGGGGATGGGAAACCGGCGCTCTTTTGGCTAGTCTGTCTGTTGCCCGGGTGGCTCTTTGTCTTTCAGAGGCTATTACCTCCTTTAAGAAGTTATCCCCCTCTGCTGTTTTTGTGGCAGGAGGAGCGGTTGGAGTATGTGTTGTTGAGGTAGTGGCAGAGGGGGTTACTTTTGTGTTGCCGGGGGAAGGAGTTTCTTTCTGTGTGTTATTTGCAATAGCTGTTTTTTTTCTCAACCATCCGATGATTAGATATTGGCCTGCTTTCAGGTTATTGCCCTTCAGGTGATTCCAGTCCCGAATAGAGGAGAGCGGAATGTCTCCGTAGATTTTGCCAACCCGGTAGAGCGTCTCTCCCTTTAGGACTTTGTGGTACAAAGGAGTGAGTCCGGAATGGTTTGCCGTACCGGTCTGAACTAAGATATCCTTGTGCAGGGGAATCTTAATAAGTTCGTAGGTTTTTAGTTTATTGGAAGGATTCAGATGGTTGAGTTTAGCCAGTTGATTTTCAGAAAGCCTAAATTCCCGGGATAGGGATTGTATCGTTTCTCCTTTTTCCACTACATGATAAAAATACATACCGGAGGCACCCGGTGCAACAACAATCGTATCCTTTGAAGTCTGGCAAAAAGCTCCTGCTGCTGAAAGCAGTAAGGCAAAAAAGATGATAAGTGTTTTCATAACGCCCCAATTAACCCATGCAGGTTTTCTTGTTTTCGGACGGTGGTACAAGAATCCCGCCAATAACCTGCAATATTAACAAATAATTGAAGGAAAAGAACATCAGGGGGTCAATTGTTTTCCGCCTTTGTTTTTTTTCTGCGGAGGATTTCTTTCTTTAGCAAACGTTGTTCGCGACCCATTTGGCCGGATATGGAGCTGTTTTCCTGCGAGCGCCGGATGAGGTAGGGTAATACATCTTCAACGGGCCCGTAAGGCAGATATTTGGAGGCCCGAAAACCGGCGCGCGATAAATTGAAGGTGATGTTGTCACTCATGCCATAAAGTTGTGAAAAATGGACGTGTGGATGGTCATGGGGGATGTGATGTTCATGCATGAATTGTGCCGCCAGCATACAACTATCCTCGTTATGGGTGCCGATAAACAGAGCCAGTTCCTCCAGGTGTGTCAGGCTCCATTTTACAGCCTCATTAAAATCACGATCTGTCGCTTCCTTGTTTGGATGAATAGGGGAAGGATAACCTTTTTCTTTGGCTCGTTTCCGTTCTTTATCCATGTAGGCGCCCCGAACTAACTTTGCCCCCAAAAGATAATTGCCCGCCCGGCTTTGCTGCCATTGTTGTTTTAGCGCCTCAAAACGGTCCTGCCTGTAAAGTTGGAAAGTGTTGTATATGATTGCAATTTCTTTATTAAAAACTTGCATCATCTGGTGAGAAAGTTCATCAATGGGCGCTTGGATCCAACTTTCTTCTGCATCTATCAATATGCTGATCCGATGCTTATGTGCTGTTTGGCAAACTGTTTTTACCCGATCGCAAACCCTTTGCCATTCTGCTGTTTCTCCTGCTGTCAAAGGCATACCGGATTGCTTTTTCTCCAGTAATTGAAAGCGGGCAAAACCGGTTATTTTGACGCTGGTCATAGGAATATCTTCCTGACTGCCGGCATAGCGAATGGCTTTTTGAAATTCGAGAACCGCCTGGTCGTAATTAGCCTCTCCTTCGGAACCTTCCACGCCATAATCCAGGGCACAGTCCACGGAGTATGCATGTAATCTGTTTGCTGTTTGTGCTGCTTCCTTAAGGGTCTCTCCCCCGCAGAATAACTGAAAGATCGTGTTGCGAATGATGCCCTTAATGGGAAGGTGTAATTTTAAGGCAACAGGCGCCAGAAAGGCCCCGGTTTTCACCAGAAAATTATAACGCATCAGTGAAAATAAACGGTATGATTTTCGCAGCGCTTTATCTGATTTATATGCAAAAGCGTGCTGTGTGTTTTCAAAAGAAATGGATAGGGATTTTTCCATTCAATTAAATACTTTAATAGTGAATGCATTCAGCGCCCAAAATTAAGTGGATTTGTAATAACACGATCAAATTTTATTTTGACCCCGTAAAGAGGTGTCAGAACATAAATCATAAATTTGTTTCATTCAAACTTAATGTATCTTTGCACTGTATTTATTTATGATGAACATGCAATTGCAATTTCTTTCAGATACCTTCCAATTTGAAACCGAGGCTACCGTCACCGGTAGTGGAGAAGATGACGATGGCCCTTACGTCGTCACAAACCAAACTGTCTTTTATCCCGGAGGAGGGGGACAGGAGCCTGATAAAGGTTCGATAATGGATAAGTCAGGGGTCTCTTTTCCCATCAAAAAAGGGAAGATGAAAGGAGGGCAGGCCCGCCATTACATTGATGAGCCTATCCCCGTTAAAAGTCTTGTGACCATAGCTATTGACCCCGATTATCGGTTGCAGAATGCCCGCCTGCATACAGCAGGTCATCTGCTTTCATCGGTTATTTCGGAAAAATTACGCTGGCCATTGACGCCGGTGAAGGGTTTTCATTATCAAAAAGGAGCCTACATGGAATTTGAACCTGATGATGAAATAGATGAAATTTCGGAAGCCGTTTTAGGCAGAGCCATGACAGAGGATATCAGGCAGAAGTTGCCCGTTTCGGCAGCCTTTGTGGCCCCCGAAGATTTGGATAAACGTTCTGTATTCGTACCTGAAGGCTTTCATCTTCCTCAGGATCAGGAGTTGCGTCTGGTTACTATTAAAGGGTACCGGGCCATTCCCTGTGGTGGAACTCATCTTCACCATACAGGAGAAATAGGAAGTTTTTCCATCAAACATATCCGACATAAAAAAGGCCGGATCAGAATCAGTTATCGTGCAGGGGAAGAACTCGATTAAGAGACAAAAAAGCAGAAAACTATATCCGGATTTACGTGTTAAGAAAGTTAAAAAATGGTTAAAGATAAAGAACCCGATATTATCATTGTAGGCGGCGGTCCCATAGGGCTGGCCTGTGCACTGGCGGCAGAGGAAAGAAACCTTTCTTATGTTGTTCTTGAAAAGGGATGCCTGGTGAATTCCTTATTTCATTATCCCGCAAACATGACCTTTTTTTCTACTTCCGAATTGCTGGAGATAGGGAAGGTGCCTTTTGTTTCGATCAATCCGAAACCAACCCGGCCGGAAGCGCTGGAATATTATCGCCGTGTGGCTACCTCCAGGCAGCTCAATGTGCACTTGTTTGAAAAAGTAATATCCATTCACGATGGTGAACGGGGGGAATACGCGGTACAGACGACCAAGGCTACTTATCATGCCAAATACGTGATTATTGCAACCGGCTTTTATGATATTCCCAATAAGCTAAATATACCCGGTGAAAAATTACCTAAAGTAAAACATTATTATGATGAACCCCATTATTATGCTATGCAAAATGTGCTGGTCATTGGCGCCAATAATTCCTCTGTAGATGCCGCCCTGCAAACCTGGAGGAAAGGAGCAAGGGTGACGATGGTCATTCGCGGAGAAGGGATTGGAAGGAGAGTAAAGTACTGGAAGAAGCCAGACATTGAAAACCGCATTAAGGAAGGCTCTATTAAGGCCTATTATCACTCTCATCTGGTAGAAGTCCGTCAAGAGGAAGTAGATATTCAAACCCCGGAGGGCAGGATAACGCTTCCCAACGATTACGTACTGGCTATGACGGGCTATCACCCTGATTTTTCTTTCTTAGAAAAGGCCGGAGTCCATATCAGGGAGAATGAGATGCGGCATCCTTTTTATGATTCTGAAACGATGGAAACCAACAAGGAGAATTTGTTCCTCGCCGGTGTAGTCTGCGGGGGGCTGGAAACACACGTCTGGTTCATCGAAAATTCACGTCAGCATGCGGAAAAAATACTGACGTGTATTGAAAAAAAAGAAAAGAAAAACTATTTTAAAGTGCCTGTAGCAGGATAAACTCAGGCAATCAAAGCCAGATGACCGGCGCCTTTACGCAAGACTACAGGTTCTCTTCCCGTACAATCTACCACTGTAGAAGGAATGGTTCCCCCGATACCGCCGTTGACTACAATATCCACCAGATGTCCAAATTTTTCATGAATGACCTCCGGATCTGTAATTTCCTCAACATCCCCTTCGGGTAGAGAGGTATTCATTACGGGGTTGCCCAACTCACGGATAATGCTCTGACAAATGATGTTATCCGGAACTCGGATACCGATAGTGTCTTTTTTTGTCTTCAGTAGCTTGGGAACTCTTTTGCTGGCAGGTAAAATAAACGTAAACGGGCCCGGCAGAGAGCGCTTTAACATCCTGAAAAGCGGTGTATCTACACTTTTAGTATAGTACGAAAGATGGCTCAGATCATGACATATAAAAGACAACTGTGCCTTTTCAGGATTAATTCCCTTGATCTGACAGATTCTTTCAATGGCCTTAGGTTGCGTAATATCACATCCCATTCCATAAACAGAATCGGTCGGATAAATAATAATTCCCCCTTTTTTCAGGCATTGAACCAGTTTTTTCAGGTTACGAGAGGAGGGGTTTTGGGGATGAAGGTCTAACAGCATATCAATTTAATAGTTTATACTTAAATTACAACTCTAAATTAATCTATTTTGTTTAAAGCACAAAATTATTTCAGCATCGATGAGTAAAAAAAATACCAGAAGAAAAAAGCGGAAAGGATGGCGCTTTCTAAAACGGCTGATCTTATTCCTTTTTATTACCCAGCTGCTCTACCTGATCGCGCTGCGTTGGGTGAACCCGCCTTTTACCCTGACTACTCTGGAAAGCCGGATTTCGCTTATCGGAACCAAACAATCCTTTCATCAGAAATGGGTTCCCTATGAGGCTATTTCTTTATATGCCAGGTTAGCTGTCATTGCCGGTGAAGACCAAAATTTCCCTGTGCACCATGGTTTTGATGTGAAAGCCATACGCCAGGCCTGGGAACATAATCAGGAAGGTGGGCACCGAAGGGGCGCCAGCACCATCAGCCAGCAAACGGCTAAAAATGTCTTCCTCTGGCAGGGAGGAGGATGGTTCCGAAAAGGCCTTGAGGTTTATTTCACTTTCATGATAGAGCACCTTTGGGGCAAGGAACGCATCCTGGAAGTCTATTTGAATGTGGCACAAATGGGAAAGGGAATCTACGGGGTAGAAGCGGCTTCGGAATATTACTTTCATATTCCTGCCAAAAAACTTTCCAAAGCCCAGGCAGCAATGCTTGCCGCCTGTCTTCCCAATCCCCTGTATTACACCATCAAACCGCTTGCTTCCCGCACCCGCTTCAGACAAAGATGGATTATGGGGCAAATGAATAACCTGCGGGGCAATCCGAAACTGGAAAAGTTGCTACACGGAAAGGACTAACGCTTGCAGTTTGCCGTCCATATTTTATTGTCTTTAGTGTAGGCGATAGTCAGATGATCTTCGTCTATCTGGATAAGATGTGATTCATCAGAACCTACATTGATGACAGTGTGCTCTCCCTTTTTATCAAATTTTACACCTGTAATATTCGGGATGCCATCCGAAAAAATAAAATTGTAGTTTCCACCTACTTTAACTACTTCTACCGTACCGTTGTCTTTATCAATTTTGGTCTGGTCATCTGCATTATTATCTACATAAGAAATATGTCCGCTGTATTTCCCTACAAAAAGATCCTTTTCCGTAGGGTCTGTATCCTTGCTACAGGAAGTGATGATAAGGGTAGATAACAGGGCTACACTTAAGAGTGCAACAATTGCTTTCAATGGGCTTTTCATAAAATAAATAGTTTTGATTTATGAAAATAGAACAAAGGTTATGCCAATCCATTATGCCCTCTCTGCTATTTAAAACTAAAACCATCGTTATTCCTTTATGACAGGATATTTTGTTAAATTTACGAAAAAATTTATTGATATGGAACCACATCTGAATCCCGATTCAAAGTTATTGCGCATTTTTATTGGCGAAAATGACAAAGAAAATCATCGTCCGTTATATGAAGCGCTCATTTATGCTGCCAGAAAACAAGGTTTGGCAGGCGCTACTGTATTGAGAGGTCTTATGTCTTTCGGCGCCAGCTCACATATCCATACGGCCAAGCTGATAGAGATTTCCCAGGACCTGCCAATTGTGGTGGAAATTGTAGATCATGAGGATAAAATAAATGCTTTTTTGGAAACCGTAAATAAACTGATGGATAAGGCCGGATGCGGCGGACTGGTAACCATTGAAAAGGCACAGGTTTTATATTATAAGTCTGCCAAGAAAAGGGATGAATAAATTCCTTGTAAGTAGGGTTAAAGGGTTTGGCAGTTAGTCGTCTTTTGCGACCCACACTGCTGCCGATCCGGCATTTACTTTGAATACGGCCTTGCCGGAGTCTTCAATCTTCACCGTGTCTTCTCTGCTGCCGGTAGCTTCATAAAAAACTTGCCCGGCATGTCGGGCCCCTATCTCCATTTCCAATTCTCCTTCTTCAAAATTATTAATCAATACGGCGCATCCTGACCGGTCATCATCCTCTGTACCCTCTCGTGTCCAGCCAATGAGGTGAGGATTGGAGAAAAAATCGCGTTGCATTCCGTATGCTTTATCTTTTCTTACCTTTAACATCTCTTTAATTCCGAAACAGGGCGATATTTCTATTTCAACTTCTTCTCCTTCTTTATTTTTTCCTTTGTATTTGGCGCCATAAATGTCCGGGTAAAAAACGCATGGATATCCCTCTTTTCTAAGCAAAATAAGTGCATAAGCCAAAGGCCGGAACCAGGCTTCTACAAAGGACTCATTTTCCCGCAGGGGCTGGGTGTCATGGTTATCGAGGAAAGTTACACTGGAATCCGGTTTTTTTGCAACCAGGGTGTCGTCAAGAAGAGTGGGCAGGTCAAAATCTTTTCCTTCATGAGCGGCTTTTGAAAGTTTTTTATGCAGAGGAAAGTCAAATAACGACATGCATCCGCCAGTGTTTTTTATGTATGTTAATAAAGTGTCTAAAGGACTTGCAAATTCTCCAACGGAAAAAATTTCTTTACCGGTTTTCTGTCTCAATTTTGAAAGCCAGTTTTTAAAAAAGGAAATACGGATGTGTTTAACGGCATCTAATCTGAAACCGTCCACTCCCGTAGTTTCCAGATACCAAAGTCCCCACTTTAAGAGTTCTTTACGCACTCTTTTATTTCTGAATTCAATATCCGAAAACATTAAATAGTCAAAATTTCCTTTTTCTTTGCTGAGCATTTTTTCCCACTTGATACCGTATCGGTTGATCAGTTTAAATATACCTTCTTCTTTCCTGTTTTCATCCCAGTCCACTCCGGAAAAACATTGATAATTCCATTTAAAATCAGAATATTTATTACCTCTCCCGGGGAAGGTAAACCGGGTATAAGCTTTTATTTTATGCGTTTTTCCTATTTTTTTTGTGCGGTCTTCCGGATCTACTTTAAAGGCTTTTACTTCTTCCGTTTCATCTGCCCCTGCCTTATGGTTGAGTATAACATCTGCATAAACCTGAACTCCTTTTTCATGCAGAGAATGGATGGCCTTGAGGTAATCATCTTTTGAGCCGTATTTAGTTTCAACAGAACCTTTCTGGTCAAACTCTCCCAGGTCATACAGGTCATATACATCGTATCCAACGGATCCCTTATCGGAAGGTTTAAATGCCGGTGGTAGCCATACCGCGCCAAAACCTAATTGAGCAAGGTTTTCAGCTTCGGCAGCTACTTCTTTCCATAGTGGTTTGTCTTTAGGATAATTCCAATGGAAGAATTGGATCATAGTATATTGCATGGTAATAATAAAACTTTAATGAATGAATTTAATGGTAAAGACAAAGCAAACAGCCTGCCATTTTGTTGAATGGTTCATTAAAAAGAGAATCCTTAAAGTAACTAA
>CAYRBD010000070.1:13415-17476 GCA_964422465.1 uncultured Chitinophagaceae bacterium | reverse complement strand
ATCAAACATTGAAAAAAGTGGGACTCAATAAACAGGAAGTTGCCTCTTTTGTGGCCGAACAATTGAAGAAAGAACCTGCAATTGCCAATGCCTTTCCGAGTATGTCCGTAAGTACCACAACGCTGCCGGACCGGGTTAAATCCATGTTTGTTAATAACGTGTATCCAAAGCGTGCTGGTGATGTCTTGATTATGCGGTCGGCAGGTTGGAAGTATGGTTCTATTAAAGGGACGGCCCATGGAGACTGGTACCCTTATGATTCGCATATTCCTTTGGTTTGGATGGGGTATGGTATTAAGCAGGGAAAGACACACAGAGATATAGGCATGACAGATATTGCTCCTACGATCGCCGCCATGTTGAATATTCAAATGCCCAGTGGAACCATTGGTAAAGTTATTACAGAAATAACGGATGATAAAGACTAGCGGTATAGTTTCTAAGATAAGCTTTTGATTTGAATGCATTCCTGACAGGGACAACAGACCTTTTTAACAGTGCATCGGATAAACTTATACTTATCTTGACACAAGAATGGGCCGCGGATTTTGGAACAGCCGATTTTACAAAGGAGGATAGAGGAGTCTGTAAAATCAATAAAGAAAACCCGGGTCACAAAAGGTGCGATGATATGGAAGATATATAATGACGGCTACGTAGTCAAACCCCCTTCGGTTACTTTAGGATTTGATCTGGTTGGTCGATATGGCTCGGATGTGGGAGAGTTTGCCATTTCTAAAGATATCATGAAACAACTCGTGGATGAATGTGATATTTTATTTATAAGTCGCCACCATCCGGATCACTATGCAAAAAAATGGGTGATCCGCAGGGTTATAGAGAAAGGGAAAAGTTGATTTCTCCTCCGGATCTTTGGCCGGACCAGCCTATTTATGATTCACTGACCCATCTGCCAAGAGTAGCAGACTCTGTCCAAAAGATATCTATTCAGAATGGGAAACAAACTTTAAAAGTAGTCATTTATCCTTTTCTGGTATTGGCCTGGGGAGAGTCATTTCAGTATATGAAAAAATAAAAGACTATCTTTCTTTAGGGCTTTAATCCTTTTCAGGTACTTGTTCGGGCTTCTTTTAGAATACTTTGTCTGTAAAGATTCAAAATAGGAGAAGGGTCTGTTAAATTTGGTTAATGTAGCTTCAGATAACTCGAGTACATTTACAAATCAGGTTTCTTATTCATAAAGAATTAAACTCACTTCAATCGTAATGCACTATTTAAACAAAACGACGCTGCTTCAGGTTAAAATAACTCTTTTTTTATTCATCGGATTTCCTGTCTTATCCTTTGCACAAGTTTCCAAAAATACAAGCTCTATCCAATTGGGCACAAGTTCTATTGATCAGGTCGTGCAAGCCATGACTTTAAAGGAAAAGGCAAGGTTAGTTGTAGGGATGAATGGAGAATCGGAAGCTAAAAGTATTCCAAAAAAGGTGCTCGGAACCTCCAGAATGCATCCCATACAACGACTTGGAATCCCTTCTCTAACCCTGGCAGACGGACCTGCCGGGGTGAATATTGATTCGATCAGAAAAAATGATAACAGTAACAGAACCTATTATACTACTGCTTTCCCTATTGCTACTTTGATGGCCTCTACCTGGGATACGGCAGTAGTTAAAAAAGTGGGCGCTGCCTTGGGAGAGGAGGCTCACGAGTACGGAGTCGATTTTGTGTTGATGCCGGCCATGGATATCCAACGCAATCCTTTGGGAGGGCGGAATTATGAATATTATTCTGAAGACCCCTTAGTGTCCGGAACAATTGCAGCAGCTATGGTAAAAGGTGTTCAATCTAATGGGGTAGGAGCTACCGTCAAGCATTTTTTTGCCAACAACCAGGAAACAAGCAGGCATTATATCAATACCATCGTTGGGCAAAGGGCAGCAAGAGAGATTTATCTGAGAGGCTTTGAGATTGCAGTCAAGAAGTCCCGGCCCTGGGCGATCATGGCTTCTTATAATAAAGTAAATGGAACCTATACTTCCCAGAGAAGAGACCTGCTTACTACTATTTTAAGAGACGAATGGGGTTTCGAGGGAATGGTTATGACGGATTGGAGTAAATCGGATTCCCCTGCAGTTCAAATGAAGGCCGGGACGAATCTAATTATGCCGGGACATCCTGAGGAGACGGGTAAGATAATTCAGGCAGTGAAAAATGGGAGTTTGTCTGTAGCGGTTTTGAACCGAAATGTAAGTAGAATCCTAAAAACGATTATTCGAACGCCTGCCTTTGGACATTATAATTATTCCGATAAGCCGGATTTGAAAAAAGATGCACAAATAGCCCGGTGGGCAGCAACACAAGGAATGGTGTTACTCAAAAGCAACAATAATACCCTCCCTTTAAAAGATGTAAAGAAGATTGCTGTATTTGGTTTTACTTCTTATTCTCTTTTGTATGGAGGTACCGGAAGCGGGCACACGGACGCCGCCTATAACGTATCATTGGATGAAGGTTTAAATCAAGCCGGTTATAGTGTAGATAAAATTTTGCAAAGTAAATACAAAGATTATTTAAAGGAAGAAAAGCCTATAATGGAGAAGACAGGATTTTATCTGGCGTTTAAGCGACATTACGGAATTCCTGAAATGAGATTAGACCCCTCTCTAATAAAGCAAGCCGCTCTGAAGGATGATATAGCCATACTCACGATTGGAAGAAATGCAGGAGAAGGAAGAGACCGGAAACTAAAAAGCTTTTACCTGTCACTAAGTGAAGAAAATTTATTGGATCAGATATCGCATACTTTTCATGCACAGGGTAAAAAGGTCATTGTAGTGTTGAATATTCCAGGGCCAATAGATGTTAGCAGCTGGAATGCTAATGCAGATGCTATACTGGTTTCCTGGTTACCAGGGCAGGAAGGAGGGAACGCCATTGCAGATATTTTATCGGGAAAAGTCAATCCCTCCGGTAAACTGGCACAAACCTTTCCGGTAGAGTATAGTGATGTACCTTCAGCAAGGTATTTTCCTGGAGACCCTGCCCGAAATATACAACGGGTAACTTATGTGGATGGTATTTATGTCGGATATCGATACTACAATACGTTTCACATAAAAACGGCTTACCCTTTTGGTTATGGCCTCTCTTATACTCATTTTATTTACAATGACCTGAAACTAAGTTCATCAGAATTCTATGATGAAACGGAGGTATCTGTTAAGATTACAAATAGCGGAGATGTAGCGGGAAAAGAGGTGGTGGAATTGTATCTTAGTGCGCCCTCGAATGGGTTGAAAAAACCATCAGAAGAATTAAAAGGTTTTGTAAAAACAAAATTGTTGCAACCGGGAGAGAGTCAGATAGCGCATTTCACCCTTACCCCTTCTTCTTTGGCTTCTTTCGATGAAAAGAGGGGAAGTTGGGTAGCTGCATCCGGGAAATATGAGATTAGGATAGGAGCTTCTGCAACGGATATACGACAGAAGGCTTCTTTCGTCTTAAAAAAACCGATAACGGTAGAGAAAGTAAAAAAGGCCCTGATTCCTAAATTTTCAGTACCGGAATTTTATCCTGCTAAAACAAGTTTTTGAAATTTTAATATTAAACAGATTAAAAAGTTAGGAAATGAAACAAACTATTTATTATATAAAAAATATCCGTAAGGTTTATCTGATTATAGGAACTCTGCTTTTTACGAGTGTAATCTCTTATGCTCAGGAAATAGACTTAAGTAGGGCAAGGCTCGTTGCTTCTACTCATATTCAAAGTCCTGTACGGGAGACAGCCATCAGGACCTTGCAGGAAGAGGTGACAACACGTACAGGAATAAAAATACCGTTTGATTTAAAAAAGAAAAGATATCCACTTATTATCTTAGCAATAAAAGGAGATGACAACATCAATGGCTTTACGGTACCTAAACGTAGTGGGAAAAATCTTCCGGAAAACAGAGCAGAAGGTTATCGCATTACTCTGGAGCAAGTGAATGGACAAAATATCCTCTGGCTAACGGGTGCAGATGATCGGGGAATCATTTATGCAATAGGGGACTTTCTCAGACATGCCCGTCTCTCACGTAATAAAATTTTGTT
>CAYRBD010000070.1:0-13315 GCA_964422465.1 uncultured Chitinophagaceae bacterium | reverse complement strand
ATGCAATAGGGGACTTTCTCAGACATGCCCGTCTCTCACGTAATAAAATTTTGTTCAGTAAAAAAAATGAAATTGCGACAGCCCCGCTGTATCCCCTTCGTGGCCATCAATTGGGATATCGCAACACGGCCAACTCCTATGATGCATGGACCGTGGATCAATATGAACAATACATTCGGGAACTGGCCTTGTTTGGCGTAAACAGTATTGAAAACACCCCTCTTCAGGATGGTGGGCAAAGCCTTGTTATGAAATTGCCGCGAAGAGAAATGAACCTGAAAATAAGTAAAATTTGTAATGATTATGATCTTGATTACTGGATATGGGTCCCTGTTGAAGTAGATTTGTCGGACTCTGCTCATTTTGAGGAAGAAGTACGAAAGCAAACGGCATTTTACAAGGAATGTCCCAGATTGGATGGCGTATTTTTCCCTGGAGGAGACCCTGGCAACAATGATCCCAAATACGTCCTGCCTTTTCTTAAAACTCTGGCTAAAGCATTAAAAAAATACCATCCCGATGCAGGTATGTGGATTTCTCTTCAGGGATTTAGCAGCCGACAGGTTGATTATTTCTTTGATTATCTCGATAAATACAGCCCGGATTGGCTGACCGGTGTGGTATATGGACCCGGTAGTCCGAATATTGCAGAAGAACGTTTCAGATTGTCTAAAAAATATAAACACAGATATTATCCTGATATTACTCACACGGTTCGATGCCAATACCCAGTAAAAAACTGGGATCAGGCTTTTGCATTGACTGAAGGACGCGAGGTTTCAAATCCACAGCCTTTCTATTATGCGCAAATCTTTCATTGTTATACTCCTTTTACAGATGGTTTTATATCATACTCTGATGGTGTGCATGATGATGTAAATAAGATCATCTGGACACAATTAGCCTGGAATCCCGAGAAGGACGTACACAAGATTCTGGAAGAATATACTCGCTTCTTTTTTGGGACTGATGTAGCAAAATCTGCTGCCGAAGGCATCATTGCACTCGAACGGAATTGGGATGGATCGATTGAACAAAACGGAAGCATAGAAACAACATTTTTATTTTGGAAAAACTTGGAGAAACAACATCCGGAGCTAAAAGACAACTGGCGCTGGCAATTACTTCTCTTGCGTAATGATTACGATACCTACACCAAACGTCGAAAGACGTACGAACAAGGGCTCGAAAAGAAGGCCGACAAAATATTGGCAAAAGCTCCGCTGTTAGGACCGGAAAAAATGATGGACAGCGCCCTTCATATAGTTAATGAAGCAGAAACCCGGCCTGAGAACCAGGAACTGAGACAAAATATTGTGGATTTGTGTGCTGCCCTGTATAGGTCAATAGGATTACAAACCAGTGTTAAGAAATACCATGCGAAAAATGAAGAACGCGGAGCTATTCTGGATTTCCTGGATTATCCATTGAATAACCGTTGGTGGCTTGCAGATCAATTTAAAGAAATTCACAAATTGAAAACGAGAGAAGAAAAGCTTAAACGTTTACATATTATCAGTACTTGGGACAATCCTGGCCCTGGCAGTTATTATGATGACGTATCAAATATTTCCAAAGAACCTCATGTAAAGACCAGCTCCTATGACGCTACTGACATAGCCTGGTGGAATGATGGGAAAAGCAGAGAGCGTCTTTCAACACAAACTTTTCAGAATTTCCCTCGTCTTGTTTATGAAAACCTTGATCCTAAAGGGCATTACAATATCCGGATTTCCGGAGAAGGCGATGCGTTGTTAAGAATCAATGGGATAAGAGTAGATCCTCTTGTGTATAACAAAAAGTTAGGGACTTTTAAAGTCTTCCCGGTTGCCAGTCAGTCTGTACGTTGTGGAAAAATTACGGTTACTTTTGATGAGCCGGAAGAGTCGAAACTTAATTGGCGTAATAAGTCAAAGATTTGTGATATATGGCTGTTAAAGGAACCTGTAGATAATCCGTAAGGAACCTTTGAAAAGAGCTAATTCGTTCAGTATGAATTTTAAAGCGTGAATATAAAGATGAGCACATCGAGACGTCGTTTTATAAAAAATACGGTACTTACCTCTGCCGGTATGGCAATGATCCCTCAAAAAGGATTAAAGGGTTTTCATTCGGATTTTATTCCCACTGCGTCTCCTTTTTTTGTTAATTTTTCGGCTGCTTCTCTGCGGGTTATTGAAGGAAACAATTCAGCAATACTGACAGCAAGTTCTGTCCTGCAGGATGTTATTGCAGAGCGCACACGGATTCAGCTGCCGATAATTCAAAATAAATTGAAGGATGACAAGCCCCTGATAGTTCTGAGTACAGACAGGGAAGTATCTAACTTTCCTCCTAACTATCAGACGGCATTAGGACGGCTTGTGTCGCCGGGTGATGAGGGGTATCGGATAATTTTTCTTAAAGATCAACAAACCATACTTATCGTTGGGCACGATGAACGAGGAGCCCTGTTTGGAGTAGGATACCTGCTCCGTAAAATGGAACTGCGTCAACAGGAGATTCTTGTCCCTGAGGAATTATTCATTTCTTCCACTCCGGCATACGCTATTCGTGGACATCAACTGGGATACCGTCCCAAAACGAATGCCTACGATGCCTGGACGGTTGATCAGTTTGATCGTTATATCCGGGATTTAGTTCTTTTTGGCGCCAATAGTATAGAGATCATGCCTCCTCATACCGATGATAACTTTAGCAACCAACACATGAAGTTGCCGGCTATAAAAATGATTGCTGAACAATCCCGGATATGCGAGAAGTATGGATTGGACCTCTGGATGTGGTATCCAAATATGGGAAACGATTATGTTGGCACGGATTCCATTCAAAAGGAATTGGAGGCACGAGCCCGGGTTTTCGGGGCTTTACCCAAGCTGGATCATCTTTTTGTGCCTGGTGGAGACCCGGGAGACCTCAAGCCAGAAGTACTGTTTAACTGGCTAAAAAAGGTAGCCATGATACTCCATAAATACCACCCCACGGCCAAAATATGGGTTTCACCACAGGTTTTTAAACCGACAAAACAGTGGTATAATCATTTTTTTAAAGAAGTTAATAAAGGGTACTCCTGGCTGGGAGGAGTAGTTTATGGCCCCTGGATAAAGAAATCAATAAGAGAAGTAAGAAAGCAGGTCAGAAAGGATTTACCCATCCGGCGATATCCGGATATCACTCACAGTTTAATGTGCCAATATCCGGTGGCCGGGTGGGACCTTGCTTTCGCCATGACTTTGGGAAGAGAGTGCTATAATCCACGGCCTTTTGCAGAGAAACATATTCAGAACGTTTTTGCAAAAGAGGGGAATGGCAGTATTAGTTATTCCGAAGGGATCAATGATGATGTCAATAAATTTGTCTGGACTGGGCAGGATTGGGACCCTGAATCGTCAGTCGTAGAAACGTTACGCGATTATGCCAGATTGTTTGTGAGCCCGGATTATACAGATGCCCTTACTGAAGGAATCATCGCATTAGAAGAAAATTTTAAGGGTTCCTTAATAGCCAATGAAAGAGTGCCACAGACTTTACGCCAGTGGAAGGATATGGAATCACAGGCCACCTCTGAAGTATTGGGAAATTATAGATTTCAAATGTGTCTGCTCCGTGCCTATTATGATGCCTATATTCAAAGACGGCTTATTTATGAAACCGAATTGGAACAGGAAGCAAAAGACATTTTAGCAACGGCCGGTCGAATCGGCTCCCTTCGTGCCATACAGTGGGCAAAGCATATCCTGAAAAAAGCTACTGAAAATCCTGTACGGCAGGACCTTCGCAACCGATGTTTCGAACTCTCCGATGCAGTTTACAAGAGTATCGGTTCTCAACTGACTGTCAAGCAACCACAAGCCGCTAAACCCGGAAGAGGAAATTTTATGGATCAAATAGACTTGCCTTTGAATGATTCTTCATGGTTATTATCTCAGTTTGAAAAGTCTGAAAAGATGGGAAACGAAAAATTAAGGTTACAGTCCATTCATGATTTATTAAATAGGCAGGATCCTGGCCCTGGTGGATTTTATGACAACCTGGGTACGCTGTTTTTGACATGGAGGCGTATCATTCGCCAGAAAACCTGGTCAGAAGACCCGGGTGGTTTGGATGCTCCATTTGTAGATTTCGGAACCAACCTTCAGGGGGAAGAGGAGTGGGTGGATATTTTGCCCGTCGGCTTTAAAGACCAAGCCGTTCCTCATGCATGGATGACCACCATCACTACAGCTTACGATACCCCTTTTAAGATGTATTATGATCGGTTAAACCCACAAAGTTCCTACTCCATTCGAATAGCCTATACCGGTAGGTTTGACTCGCATATAAAGCTGGTCGCCGGTAACCAATATACCATTCATGATTACTTCCTCATAGGGGAAAAACCGATTTATGAATTCCCCATACCCACAGCTGCCTATGCAGATGGAAATCTGGAGTTAACCTGGTCTTGTATGCATGGAGAGCGGGGTACCCAGGTGGCTGAAGTGTGGATTATCAAAAAATAATGCTTAATGTTAAAATGGGAGTTAATAAAAAACTCATTTCTACTTAAAATAAACTATCAAAGAAATAGTCAATAAAAGTGATTTTTTGGTATAGATTGATGAGACTTAATAGTGCCAAATCTCATAAACTTGCATTTCACAAAATCGGCTGTTTAAGACTTGTGCCTTAGCCCCATTAGTTGGACCCAACCAAAATTTTTTTACGGCCCAATTACAAAAAGGAAAGAATAACGTATTAATAAGAATTGACTAACTGAGACATGGCTGAGGGGGTTACCTTTCAAAGGTAAAAGAATAAATTTTCTTGGAAGAGCGAGATTGGCCTTATTGTAACTATCAGTTGAAGCATTTAACTTTGTTTTTCACAAAAGCAATTCATAAATAAAAGTAGAATGAAACCAATCGTTCAAATTTCTTTAGATTTAACAAATATTGAAGAAGCATTGGAAACGGCAGCTATGGCTATGCGTGCCGGGGTGGACTGGCTTGAGGCCGGTACTCCGCTTATTTTAGCAGAAGGGCTTCACGGGGTTCGAAAATTACGGGAGGCTTTTCCGGAGGTGCCTATTGTCGCTGACCTCAAAACCATGGACGGAGGCTACCTGGAAGCGGAAATGATGGCTAAAGCAGGAGCAACTCATGTAGTAGTGATGGCAAGAGCACATGAAGAAACCATTAAATGTGTCGTAAATGCAGGACGTGATTTTGGCGTAAAAGTGATGGGGGATAACCTGGGGAGTGAAGACATGGTGGCAGCAGCAAAATGGTTGGAAGGGCTGGGATGTGATTATATTATTCATCATATCGGCTATGATCAGCGGCGGGGGATAGCTGCGCATGATGAACGGATGCCAAGTCCGCTGGATCAACTTAAGGAAGTGGTCGCTGCTGTAGATACTCCTGTGCAAGCTGTAGGAGGGTTAACTTTGGACCAGGCTGTTCGTTGTCCGGAGTATGGCGCGCCATTGGTTGTGCTGGGCGCCCCCCTGACCATTGACAGCGACAGCTTTAAGACTGCTTCGGGGGACTTAGAAAGTTCTCTGCGTTTGATCTGTAAAAAAATCCATTCTTATGACAAATGACAAGGGACAAATAAAGCGTATGAAATTACCGGCAGTAGTAAATTTTTCAAATGAAAAAGGGGCGGTAGAAATCAGAGAAATAGAAAAACCGGTTATAGGGGATGAGGATGTATTACTTCAGGTATCTCATGTAGGTGTATGCGGGAGTGACTTGCACCAATGGATGGCCGGACACAGTTGGCCGGTTAATTATCCTGTTGTTTTAGGACATGAATTTGGAGGGGTAATTGTAGAAACCGGGAGGAGGGTTACAAATTGGAAGGAGGGAGACCGGGTAGTAAGTGAAACCGCCGCCATTATTGATCCGGATAACCCGATGACCCGGATGGGAAAATATAACCTGGATCCAACACGTAAAGGTTTTGGATATGGGGTGAATGGAGCCATGACCCGCTATGTAAGTGCACCTGCACGCTGCTTACATAAAGTACCGGATCAGATTCCGTTTGAACATGCCTGCCTGACCGAACCCTGCTGCGTAGCCTTCAGTGCTGTGGTTGAAAATACGCACCTGAAACCCGGAGATCGTGTCGTTATACTGGGACCAGGAACTATCGGAATTCTGTGTTCTGTAATGGCCCGTTTGTGTGGCGCAGAGGTAGCGGTGGTCGGATTGGAAAAGGATAAGCACCGCTTGGAAATTGCCCAACAATACGGGTGTGATATCCTCACTGGTGATGCAACTGAATGGACTCAGGAAAGAGATGGCCTGGGAGCAGATTGTGTGATTGATGCAGCAGGGGTAAGCGCTACCATGAAAATCGCATTGGAGCTTGTTCGTCCCAATGGGCAGATAACCAAGGTTGGATGGGGGCCTGGTCCCTTGGGTTTTTCCCTGGATCCGCTAGTCCAAAAAAATGTAACCTTGCAAGGTAGTTTCAGCCACAACTGGGCGATGTGGGAGCGCGTTATCGCATTGATGGCAAGCGGACAACTAAACGTAGCCCCCATTATTGGTGGGATATGGCCTATTACGGATTGGCATACGGCCTTTGAGAGAATGCACCGGGGAGAAATAGTAAAAAGTGTACTTACTCCCGTATAAAAAATATAAAAATGAGACTAAAAGACAAAGTGATTATTATAACCGGAAGTACTACCGGAATAGGCAAAGCAATTGCTATTCATTGTGCAAGGGAAGGAGCCCGGGTCTTGATTCATGGTCGTGATTATTCAAAAGGAGAACAGGTAGTAGCTGAGATTGGAAAGGAGAAGGCGGTATTACAGGTTGGTGATCTGAGGGATCCGGATATTCCGAAAAAATTAGTTGATAAGGCATTAAATGTATTTGGTCGTTTGGACGGGGTAGTGAACAATGCTGCAAAGGTGGTTAATTCAGATATTCTCACAACCGACTCCGCATTTCTTCATGAGGTATTTGAAGTCAATGCCATTGCTCCGTTTGCACTAATTAAAGCAGCCCTTCCACATCTGAGTAAAGTGCAGGGACATGTACTTAACATTGGATCCGTTAATGCATATAGCGGAGAACCTAATCTGCTGGCTTATAGTATGTCGAAAGGGGCATTGATGACACTAACCCGGAATCTTGGAGATGTTCTGATGAGAGAGTTCGGGGTGCGGGTTAACCAGATCAACCCCGGTTGGGTTTTAACAGAAAATGAAACCATCAAAAAGCAAAAAGACGGGCTGGCCACAGACTGGTACAAGAACTTGCCTGATATCTACGCTCCCGCCGGCCGCATTCTCAATCCGGATGAAATAGCAGCAGCTACCATTTATTGGCTTGGGGATGAAAGCGGCCCTGTTTCCGGCCAGGTCTTTGAACTGGAACAGTACCCTGCCGCGGGACGAAACATGCCCAAAGACACCTCAACCATACCTACACCAAATAAAAAGTGAAAATCATAACATGCCCAAGTTAGCAGCCTTTCCCAAAGCCTTTATGGACTCCTTGTGTAAAACAGGCGCAATGCGTGTTTCTGAGTGGATACAGCTGGCTTCAGGATTAGATATAGAGGGACTGGAATGGTATGCCGGTTTCCTGGAAATGGACAATGAAAAAAACTGGCCCCTCTTCAGGCAGCAGGTGGAAGATCAGGGGAAAGAGATTCCAATGATGTGTTGTTCGCCCGATTTTACCCATCCTGATCCGGCATTCCGCATAAAGGAAATTGAAAAACAAAAAAGATGGATCGATATGACCCATGTACTGGGAGGATCATATTGCCGGGTGTTGTCCGGTCAATATCGTCCGAGCCTTGGGGAGGAAGAAGGAATTAAATATGCGGTAGATGCCATTTCTGCTTGTTTGCCTTATGCCCGGGAACGAAATGTAACGCTCATTATCGAAAATCATTACAAGGATAACTTTTGGGAATATCCCGAGTTTGCACAGAAAATGGATATCTTTTGTCAGCTGGTAGATCGCATTAATGATCCTTCTTTTGGTGTAAATTATGATCCCAGCAATACCTACCTTGCCGGAGAAGACCCAATAGAATTATTAAAGCGTATTTCTCATCGCGTAGTGACAATGCATGCCAGCGATCGTTATTTAAAGGAAGGGACACTGGACGACCTTCGCAAAGAAGAGGGTGGTGTTGAAGGATATGCCAAAAGATTAAGTCATGGAGAGATTGGTAAAGGGTTGAATGATTATGACGCTATATTTACAGAATTGAGGCGGGTTGGCTTTGATAGCTGGATCAGCATTGAAGATGGGGTGGAGGGTATGGATCAGTTAGAACGAAGTGTTTCGTTTCTAAAGAAGAAGATAGCCCAATACTGGCCTTAATTAACAAGATATTTTATCTGATTAATAGAACGCTTATGGACAAAACATATTCTCCTATATCAGTCTGTTGTTTTGGAGAAATACTCTGGGATGTATTACCTGATGGTCCTAAGCCCGGAGGCGCCCCCTTGAATGTAACCTATCATCTTAATAAATTGGGGGTTTCAGCCCGATTGATCAGTCGTGTAGGAGATGATGAAGATGGGAGGAAGTTAAGAGATCTAATGGGTAAATGTAACCTGCAAAATGAATTGTTACAAACCGACCGGCTTTATGACACCAGTCATGTTTTGGCTACTGTAGAGGAGGATAAAGAAGTAAGTTATGAGATTGTTTTTCCGGTGGCATGGGATTTTATTGAAATGAATGCTTCTGTATTAACCGCGGTGAAAAATGCCGGATATTTCGTTTATGGTAGCCTGGCTGCCCGTAATGAGATCTCGGGAAAAACATTATCCGGACTGTTAGAACAGGCGAACTGTAAGGTTCTGGATATTAATCTGCGACCGCCTTTCTATAAAAGAGAAGTATTGGATATGCTTTTGTCTGCAGCGGATATCCTAAAGGTGAATCAGACGGAACTGGAAAACATTATATCAATATTTAAAGAAAAATCTTTGCCGGAGGAAGTGGAGCAGGTAGATTGGATAAGACGCAGGTTTAAAATAAAAGAAATAATAATTACCAAAGGAGCCCGGGGTGCAAGTTATTATTCACAAGAGGGCGTGTACCATTCGGACGGCAGAGTGATAAAAGTCGAGGATACCATAGGCAGCGGCGATGCATTTCTGGCGGCATTTCTTGCATTTCATTCCCGTGGAGAAGCACCGGAGACAATATTGAACAAGGCAACGGCAATGGGGGCTTTTATTGCAGGGAAAAAAGGAGGATGTCCGGATTATAAGAGTGAAGAATATTTTGATTTTTTTGATAATCAGAATATTCCCCAAAAGGATTAAAAAATAAAAATTAAAAATGGAGCTAAAAGTAAGCGAAGTCAAGAGGAAGCTAAAAGAAGGACAGGTTTGTTTTGGTACGATGTTAAGAATATTAAAATCTCCACAGGCCGTAGCTATGTGCGCCTCTGAGGAATGGGATTATATCATACTGGATACGGAACATAATGATTATAATCCGGAGACCTTAGGCAGTTTTTCTTTAGTTGCAGGATACGAACGTATGGGCTTATATGTAAGGGTGCCCGATAAGTTATATCATCTCATGGCCCAAACGCTGGATATCGGCGCAGAAGGGTTAGTCCTTCCCCAGATTCAAAGCCGGGAGGAAGTTGAAAAGATTATCCACAGTGTGAAATATGCGCCAATGGGAGAAAGAGGCGTAAGTATTTCCGCAACAACCACACGATACAGAGACTATGATGTTGTTCAATATACCCATTGGGCAAATGAAGAATTAATGACCATTATCCAGATAGAAAGTGAAATAGGATTAAAAAACATGGATGAATTTTTGGCGGTTAAGGGTATAGATGCGGTAATGGTAGGGCCCTCCGACCTTTCTCAGGATATGGGAATTCCCGGTCAGTTGAATCATCCCCGGATGGAGTCTGCGCTTCGCGAAGTTATAAAAGCATGTAATAGACATGGTGTGGCTCCGGGTATCCATTTGGCAGATATGGAGCTGGTGAAAAAATGGGTAACGGAAGGCATGCGTTTTGTTACATACAGTTATGATACAAAGCTCTTTAAAGATGCTTCCCGCAATGCGCTTAACGAGCTTCATCGTTTTACTCAATCCTGAATCCGGGCCGGTCTGTAAAATTTTGCAACCGGGCTTTTGAAGAGATAAAGTTCCAAAAGAGGGATTGATTTATCAATATAGTGTAAAGAGAACCTGCTATCTGATTTTAAATTTGAAAAATATTATGCAGATTTTGAAAGGACTTTATCAGGTGGGTGGTGATATTAACGGGATCACATTTGATGAACCGGGCGCCTTGTATAACGATGCTAATTCGTATATATTGAAGACTTCAGAAGGCTTGTTGATGTTTGATTGTGGCTGTGGAGATACCATGGGCCAGATTTTTGAAAATATGCAGTATTGGGATTTGTCTCCGGATGATATCCGCTATTGCTTTTTAACACACCCACATTATGATCATGCAGGAGGCGCGCACATCCTCAAAGATAAAGGGGTGAAATTTATTGCCATTAGAGAAACTGCGGATGCCGTAGCATCGGGTGATGAACGTTGTTGCGGTTATCTTTATCACAAAACTTTTCAAACTGTAAAAGTGGACCGGATTGTACAGGATTGTGAAGAACCGGAAGTGCTCGGCGTTAAGTTCCGCATTATGTATTTGCCCGGCCATAGTATGGGGTGCACGGCTTATTCTTTTATTTGGGATTCAAAACGGCTGGTTGTGAGTGGAGATGTGATAGGTACTCTTTTAAGTGGTGATTTTGGCTGGAGCGGGTCAATAGATTTTGATAAAAAGAAATATATAGAATCTTTAAGAAAGTTTGCTAAAGAGGATATGGATATCATGTTGCCCGGACATGGGATGATTTATTTTCATGAGCCTCGTAGAAGGGTAGAGGAAGTCTTAAATGCTGCGCTCATGGAATGGAGATAAAAAATATAATAATGGAGAAATCAATAAAAAGAAACAGGCTTTTTCTGGCCAGCAGTCTTGCTATTGTAGTGGAGGCCTTGTCATTTGGTATCCGCGCCGGTATTATGGGCGATTTAATGAAGCAGTTTGACCTGAATGCAGTGGAAATCGGATGGATTGTGGGTACTGCATTTTGGGGATTCCCGCTGGCCGTCATCCTTGGCGGTGCCATATTGGATATGATTGGAATGAAGCGGCTGATGATGATTGCTTTTGTGCTAGACTTAGTTGGTATCGTATTTACTATTTTTTCTACCGGATTTGTTTCTCTGTTTATTTCTACCTTGTTCATTGGCATCGCAAATGGCGCAATTGAGGCTACTACCAATCCATTAACGACTACACTTTATCCGGAAGATAAAACCGCGAAGCTTAACCATTTACATATTTGGTTCCCTGCGGGAATTATTGCCGGGACGCTGATTTCATTTGGATTTAAGGGGTTGGGTATCGGATGGCAATGGCAGATGGCTACTATGCTTATCCCAACCTTATTATATGGATATTTGTTTTTTAAGCTTGACTTCCCCGTTACCGAAAGGGTCTCTTCGGGGATATCCTCTAAGGAGATGTACAAAGCGGTATTAAATCCCTTATTTATTTTTATGATGATCTGCATGCTGGGTACCTCTATTACAGAATTGTTTACCAATCAGTGGGTGGGGGTGTTGCTGCAAAATGTAACCGGTAGCGCTATATTGATACTTACCCTTGTTACCGCAGTTCAGGCGATTGGCCGGAGCTTTGCTGGTCCGGTAGTGCGCCGTATATCTTCTGCCGGTCTGCTGTTGGCCTCTGCTGTTGTATCTACTATTGGACTTTATCTGCTAAGTACTCTATCCGGTGGAGCGATCTTTATTGCCGCTGTTATTTTTGGAATTGGGGTAACCTATTTTTGGCCTACTATGTTGAGTTTTGTATCCGACAATATACCCAAATCGGGCGCTTTTGGGATGGATTTACTGGGAGGCGTAGGTATGTTCGCAGTATCTATCTATATGGTTTTTATGGGGGGATATTATGATAATTTGTTAGCCGGTGCATTGCCTGCGGGAGCAGATGTAGAGGCTTACAGAGCGGCTGCCCCCGGTACCAATATGGCTGAACTTTTCCAACAGGCTCAAATAGCTGCGGGGCCGCAGGTGATTCGGGTAACGAATCTGATTCCACTGATTTTAATTTTTGCCTTTTTGTTCTTATTTTTATATATGAGGTCTAAAAAGAAGCGTTTGGCGTCCGGGAAGAGTGCAATAGGACTTTCGGCAAAATAATCCCAAACAACTACAGGATTTTAATAAATTGAAGTTCCCGGATCAATTAGCACCATCCCTTATTTATTTCCAAACATTTATAATGGCAGAAGCTTTTGCATCACCGGAGGGCGGCAGACTATACATTTGTTCTACTGTTCGCAAAATGTGATAAAGGCTGATAGAATCGTTATAATTTCCGGGTTTTACCTTCTCTCCTACAAAGATAGTTGGGATGTGGTTGGCCCAGGTGTCATTATCTTCATCATAGGTAAGAATAAACAAGCTGTTATGCGACTGAGCCCAGTTAATATAATCGGATAGATTATCTTTTAACCATTTATCTGCCAGACGAATCATTTTGGGGTCTCCGCCGTGGTTATGCATATCGTGATCCAGATCGGGTATAACCATGGCGACCGTGGGCAGCTTATTAAAATCATCGGGAAAGGCCGTCATGGGCAGACTTACTACCCGGCCGTCCAGTCCATTTTCTTTAGCATTCTGCCAGTTTACCCAGGGGCAATGTTTCCTTCCATAAAGCGGACTTCCGTTTAGCGGACTTTTTCCGTAGGTACAGCCTGTAAATCCCACCTCAGGCATGGATTGTGCATAACCAATAAAACTGTAGCCGGCATCAATCAGCGCCCGTCCGAGATTAGGCGTTGTAAAGGGACTGACAACAGGAATACACCCATCATCCTTTACGCCCTGCAGAGACCCGGAAAAGAGCCCGATATAATTGGGTTGGCTCGGATGAACGAGACCGTGGGCATTGGTAAAGTTTGCGCCTTCCCGGGCCAGTTTATTGATGTAAGGAGTTAAATCAGATCCAATAATTTGGTCATAGCCATGATTTTCTTCAACTAAAATGACAATATGGTCGGGAGTGGGTAAATGCGGGTTTCCATAATGAGCGTTCGCTTTGTTATTCTCCTTTTCCCCTGTATTGTTGCAACTAAAGCATACAATCAGAAGTAAAAAAACAATGGTTGTTTGTAGTGTTTTCATGGCATTGTCATTAAGTGTTTAAATAAAACGCCGATCCTATTTCAACTTTTTTAAAGGAGGAAACCATTTTTCAG
>CAYRBD010000069.1:0-17691 GCA_964422465.1 uncultured Chitinophagaceae bacterium | reverse complement strand
AATGGATCATTTCCCCTCACAAATATTGGAGTAAAAAATTTCAGCCCTACCTGCTTCAGCCTGTTGACGAATCGGGAAATCTGATTACCGATTCTGCTGTAATCATGGGCGATGCATCAACGGATGGTTTTGACTGGCCCTGGGGGCCCCACACTCCGGTTGCATTATCGAAAGACCGTTTCATCGTTTTTGATAATGGATACAATAGAAATTGGGTCTCTAATGCGCTTACACCCACCCGTAATTACAGCCGTGTAGTAGAATATAAAATAGATAGAAATGCAGGCACGGTTCAACAACTATGGGCTTTCGGCAAAAATCGTGGTCCCGGTTGTTTTTCTGAAGCCCTTTCGGGGGTACAATATCTTCAGTCAACCGGCCATGTTTTATTTTGCCCCGGCATGGGCGTCCCAACACAGAAAGGTTTAGGCGGGCATGTAATAGAGATTGATCCAAAAACTAATAATGTAGTCTTTGAATTGGAGATTACAGTTCCAAGTAATACTGCTTTTCACAGGGTTACGCGTATGTCGTTATACCCGGATAATATTTAAACCCTATAGATAAGTTTACCTACTTATGAGGAATCTTTTTGAACCACGATTACAGCAGCTTGTTGACAATCAACAGGCTCTACTGGAAGAAGTCAACCATCCGACACCGTTCTGTAATGGTGTGGTGCAACGATATCAAAATCCCATTTTGACAGCGGCTCATACCCCCCTGTCGTGGCGATATGATCTAAATCCCGACACCAATCCTTTCTTAATGGAACGGTTTGGCATCAATGCTATTTTTAATTCCGGGGCCATAAAATGGAAAGGTAAATACCTCATTTTGGCGCGGGTTGAAGGCGTGGATCGCAAGTCTTTTTTTGCTATAGCAGAAAGTCCGAATGGCATTGATCATTTTAAGTTTTGGGATTATCCGATTCAGCTTCCCGATATTGACCCCAGAGAAACAAATCTTTATGATATGCGCCTGACAGCACATGAGGACGGGTGGATTTATGGAGTTTTTTGTTCTGAAAGAAAAAACGACCAACTGGGGTCCAGTGAGGTCTCCAACGCCATCGCCTCCACGGGAATCGTGCGTACTAAAGACTTTGTCTTCTGGGAACGGCTTCCCAATCTGAAAGCAAAAAGTCATCAGAGAAATGTGGTGCTGCATCCCGAATTTGTGAACGGAAAATATGCCTTTTATACTCGGCCTCAGGATGGTTTCATAGAAGCGGGGAAAGGGGGAGGAATTTGCTGGGCGCTTATTGAAGACATCAGGCATGCGGTGGTTAAAGAAGAGCAACTGGTTGATGAGCGACTTTATCATACCATTAAAGAAGCCAAAAACGGAGAAGGCCCTGCTCCGATAAAAACAGAAAAAGGCTGGCTGCATCTGGCGCATGGGGTCAGACGCTGTGCTGCCGGTCTCCGCTATGTCCTGTACCTATACTTAACAGACCTTCGGCATCCCCAAAAAAAGATTGCCAGTCCGGCCGGATACCTCATGGCTCCACAAGGGGAAGAAAGATTAGGGGATGTATCCAACGTCTTGTTTTCCAATGGCTGGATCGCCGATGACAACGGAAAAGTTTTCATCTATTATGCATCTTCCGATACGCGAATGCATGTGGCAACTTCTACCATTGACCAATTGTTGGATTATTGTCTGCATACTCCTCCGGATGGCTTACGATCTGCAGCTTCAGTAGAAACACTTTCCCGGATTATTAAAAAAAATAAGAATTACTTAGCATTGCGAAAATATCCTGAATGAGTGAGATCAAATTAAAGGAAAAAATTGGTTATGGGCTGGGAGATGCCGCATCCTCTATGTTCTGGAAGATATTTGGCATGTATGCTCTGTTCTTTTATACGGATGTTCTGGGTATTACAGCTGCTGCTGCAGGCACAATGTTTCTCATCGCCCGGGTGTGGGATTCCTTTTTTGATGTAGCTGTTGGCATCGTGGCAGATCGCACAAAAACCAGATGGGGAAGTTACAGGCCTTATCTTTTGTGGTTTGCCATCCCCTTCTCTGTGATGGGAGTCATTACTTTCTTTGTCCCTGATTTTGGGACTACAGGGAAACTCATTTATGCCTATATCACCTATTCCCTGATGATGCTCGTTTATTCCTTAATTAATGTACCTTATGCCTCCCTGTTGGGGGTTATATCTGAAGATTCACAAGAGCGAAATGTCATATCCTCCTATCGGATGTCGTTCGCATTTATCGGGAGTTTCATCACCTTTATGTTATTACAACCTCTGGTGGACGGTTTTGCCAAAGCTTTTGATAAAAGTGCGATTTCGGATATGACAAAAATTACTTCCGACTTTAGTATAAGTACTTCTCCCATTGGTTGGACATTGGCGGTAGCCTCTATCGGGTTGCTCTGTACCTTGTTGTTTTTTCTTTGCTTTAAATGGACAAAAGAACGAGTGACTCCAGTCTCATACACCAATACTCAGGAAAAAGGGAAAGTCAAAAAAGACCTGAAAGCACTTTTAAAAAACAGTCCCTGGTGGATTCTGGTAATTACCGGGCTGGCGGCTTTACTATTTAATGCAGTCAGGGATGGAGTGGCTATTTATTATTTCAGGGATTATGTTCAAGTCAGATATAAAATGCCCGTATCCGGCTGGGACATCACGACGATTTACTTTTTAATAGGACAGGCAGCCAATCTTCTGGGAGTTATTATAGCCCCCGGCCTGTCTCTCAAATATGGTAAAAAACGGACCTATATGATTGCTATGGCAGGAGCCGGAATACTGAGTATTCTCTTTTTTTATGTTCCCAATAATATCGGATGGATTTTCATCCTGCAAACCCTTATCTCTGTTTGTGCGGGCTATGTATTGCCTTTGTTATGGAGCATGTTTGCAGACATAGTAGATTATCACGAATTGAAAACCCATCGTCGAACTTCGGGTTTGATCTTCTCTTCTTCCTCCATGTCACAAAAATTAGGCTGGGCGCTTGGAGCGGCATTGACCGGATGGATCCTCTTTCTTTTTCATTATAACCATGACCTGGTCCAACAAACCTCAGAAACTATTCGGGGGGAAAAACTCATGATCAGCATATTACCGGCGGCCTGCTGCCTCCTGGCAGTAGCAGGAATGTTTTTTTATCCATTAACTGAGAAAAGAGTACAAGAAATAGCATGGGAATTGAAAAAGAGACGGGTTAAACCATAGAAGTGCAGAAACCCTTTATACATTCATACCTCCTGCCCTTTCTTCCTTTTAATGAATGGAAGTTTTGAAAATTAACCCTCTATCCATCTAGAAAAACTATTGAAACTTTACGCCCAGATTAAACCACCGTGGAGGCATGGGCACAGCCCCGGTTTCTTTGTAGTGGGCATTCAGGATATTGGATAGGTCAGCATAAAGCAAAAACCGGTTGATTTGATAACTTAACCGGGTATCCAATACATCATAAGCAGCATTTAACGCCCTCTTTATAAAACGGTTTTCAAGCTGAAGGGAGAAGTTACTGAATTCATAACTCACACCCACAATGAGCTGATGTTTCAGAGATTCAAGTGTATATTTTGATTGGGTATGACTATCTGAAAGATACCTGGGTTCTAAATAAGTATAGCTCAGCCGGTATCCGAATTGCTGCTCCCTGTTCAGCATAAATTGCTGATGAATACGAGTATAAATACCATAGACCCTGTTATTCCCAAAATTAACCGGAGAATAAGGATAATTTTCATCCATTCTCACCCAATCAATAAAATCGGAAATATTGCGATGGAAGAAGCCCGCCTGGGTATTTAATTCTCCAGTAGAGTAATGGATATCCACTTCATATTCCCAGGCATTTTCGGGTTGAATATCCGGGTTTCCCACGTTGCCGGGCGGTTGGTTCAGATACAGATCGGTAAAAGAAGGAATGCGCTGTCCGGAGCCCACATTAGCCGATACTTTCCAATGTTTATTGAATCGATAAGCCATATCAATGCCCGGATAGGCCTGCCAGCCAAAATCAGAATTGTAATTGACATACAGCCCCAGGTTGGTTATCAATTTTTCCCAATAAATCCCTTTGTACTCTGCATAGACGCCGTGGTTATCCCGCTGATGTTGCCCGATATTGGAACTGTTGATCTCTTCAATACGAGATTCCCACCCCAGGCCAAACTCTCCTATTGAGGTTGCCAGCGTTGCATTCATTTCCAACATCAGCGCGTTAGCATAATGAACTGAACGGGCATGATCCAGATCCTGTTTAAAATAGCGGTAATCATCCTTATTATAGCGGTCGCTGATGCGGGGTAAAAGTGTAAATTGCCCCAATTTATGTTGGGAAGAAAGGCTAAAGAGAGAAGTCTGTACAATTTCTTCCGCATTCTTATCCCCCGGGGCGGCATAAAAGCCATTTGCACCGAAGCGATTATCAATGTATCCGGCCAAAGCCTGAATCGAGTTTCGGGAATTAAAATGATAGTTTCCATTGTAAAACAATCGGGTATTATTCTGCGCTGTGTTATAACGCTGCCCATTGTACAAATCCTGGCTAAAAGCAAACAACTGGCTTTGCCGCTCATTGCCGTAATTGCCCATCAGACGAACACCACCGCCCCCATAAATTCCCTTTCCATCTCCTTCCTCTTTTTGTTTAAAGGAGGAGCCAAAATAGAGATTGGCCGATAAAAAAGATCGTGCGCTCTTTTTAGTAACAATATTTATTGCACCGGTCAGTGCGTTGACTCCATATACCCTTGCCGCTGCTCCTCTCAAAACCTCAATATGATCAATGGCATCCAGCGGTACGGGAATATTCATCATATTATGCGCCGTTTGATCATCAATAAGTTTTATTCCATTGATTAAGACCAGGGTTTCCTCAAAGGAACCACCATCCATTCCCACATCCGCCTGCCCTCCAAAGGGGCCGCGTTGCCGGATATCCACCCCTCCCACATAAGCCAACAACTCATTCACCGAGTGCACAGGCAATCTGGAGATTTCCTCCTGGGTTATTACCTGAATATCCCTGGTGGTTTCGCTAAAAGGAATAGCCAACCGGTTACCCTGAATGACTAATTCTTTTAAGGTCTGTCCCTCCATTTTATATTGGGAGAAAGCAGGAAAGATAAAAGCTAAAAGCAGGATCGAAAGAAGAGTCGTTTTCATATTTGTTTAAGAATTCCTTTAATCAAAATGCAAAGTTTCAAGATTAAACAATACTTTTGACCGTCCGGTATATAAAAATAAGGTAGTCCGGTAAAAAAATGAATAAATCAGCCCGTATCCCCTTTTCCAAAGTCATTAAAATAGATCGTAGAAAGTCAGATCCAGTCTATTTACAGATTGCCTACCAATTTATTCAGGCGATTCAAAGAAGATATCTGGAAGAAGGTGACAAAATACCGGGTAGCCGTATTTTGAGTAAAGAACTGGGAGTACATCGTAAAACAATGGTAGCTGCTTTGGAAGAATTACAAATGCAGGGCTGGTTAGCAACCCGCCCGGCAGTAGGTACTTTTGTAAAAAATCCTGAAACCAGGACTAAAGACAGCCAACCGGATTTTACCAAATATGCATCTAACCCCAAACCCCTGTTCTCCTATTACAAGAACTATATTTTAGATGCCCCCCAACGAAAAAACAACAGTCCCTATCGTTTTACTACCGGAGAACCGGATTACCGAATAATAAAGACCCATGAATTGGCACGTTTTTACTCCTCTGCCTTAAAAAGGAAAAATATCATCAAAAAGATTCCGGAATATCTGCCACAGGGGAACCCCTTTTTCAAAGAGCAATTGAGTTATTATATCAACCTGACTCGTGGATTTCATGTTTCAAAAGATCAGATAACGACGACGAACAGTAAACAAGTGCTTCTTTACACCCTGACCCAGTTATTGGTACAGACCGGGGATAAGGTACTCACGGCCGATTACAGTTACCCTTTTGCTAACATGATCTTTCAGCAGGCAGGGGCAGCGTTAAAGGCCATCCCTACAGATCAGGAAGGAATCAACATAGATTTTATTCGGCAGCATTTCAAGCCGGACAGCATAAAGTTTTTGTATATTCAACCCCGTTATACATACCCTACTACGGGCTGTTTGTCCGATGAACGAAGGCATGCCCTTCTGGCCCTGGCAGAAGATTATCATTTTATCCTTATAGAAGACGACCCACAATATGAACTTAGTTTCGAAAAGACCACAATGCTTCCTCTATTTAAGACTGCCAAACAAAAAAATGTCATTTATTTAGGAGATTTTGGTTCCTTTCTAACCCCCGGTTTTCAAACTAGTTTTATGATTGCACCTGAAGCCTTTACCCGCGAAGCCCATAAATATCTCACCCTTTTTGGTCGAATGGACATCATCAAAGAACAGGCCTTGGGGGAGATGATCCATGACGGCGATATTCATCGATACAGAAGAAAAGCATTAACGACTTATGAATCAAGAAGAAACCTTTTTAATCAATTGTTACAAACCCATCTTTCAGAACTTCTGTCTTATAATATTCCCAAAGGAGGCTTAACTTTCTGGTTACCTTTGAAACAAAAAATTTCCCTGCCTAAATGGTCGCGTGCCTGTGAAAAAAAAGGACTTTTCATCCCCAGAACCTGCTTATATCAAGACCAGGAAAAAACCGCCCTCCAACTGGGATATGCCCATCTGAATACCGAGGAAATGGAAGAAGCAGTAAAGATTCTAAGGGAGGGATATGAAGAGGCGGCAAAGGAATAAACTACTGCTATGAAGTGTTACTTCAATACTGCCGAAACGATAGCCTTTCCCTCTGGCTTCCACAGATAAAAGATATTCTTTTATCGGGATAGACCGCTGATTTGATGAGTTCGAAACTTTTAATATCTCTCTTTTCAATGGTGCTGTGATTTGGAGAAATATAAATATATGATCCATCATTTGTTATCCCCTGATTTTTATTGATATTCTTGAAAACAATATTTTTCTCCTGCAAACCTTTAAATAAATCCTTTTTACAAGTGTCCGATGCATTCTTACGTACTCCAAAATCAGGTATATCTTTTACTACGGAAGATGTAGAAAAAAAAGAAAAGGCAACAACCGGTATCAGAATCATTAATGGAAGATTCATCTTTATATTTTTTGAGGGGTCATGTAAATGTACTTTTTTATTTTAATAATAAATAAAGTTTACATCAAATCTATTGCAAGGACCTTCCATTCGAGAAATACCACAATCATTAGAACCTGCCAAGCTTAATAGCGCTCCCTCTAATGAAAAAAGCAGCGTGCTCGTTGCGAACGTTTTTTTATTTATTAAAAATAAATGCATCCGCATCTTTCAGAAAGGGAAATTTCTCCCTGACAGAGTTTATGGTTTCTTTTTTCAGCACTTGTTGGAGACAGGTATCCTGGTTTTCTGCTTTTTGAATTTCATTTCCCAGCGGGTCGTAAAAAGCAGAGTGTCCATTGTATTTCAGACCATAGCCATCTTTACCAATACGGTTAATCCCTGCTACAAAACATTGATTCTCAATGGCCCTGGCCTTTAGTAAAGTATCCCAGGCCTGAATTCGTGTAGCGGGCCAGTTGGCGCCGATGATCAAGAGGTCATAATGGTTTTCTGCCTTGATCGGTTGCCGCAACCAGGCGGGGAAACGCAAATCATAACAGATGAAAAGCCCGATTTTCCAACCCTTTACCTGCGCTACCAGGCGTTTTCTTCCCGCGGTGAAATGTTGGTTTTCTTCTGCATAGGAAAAGAGGTGCCGTTTGTCATAATACGCAATTCCTCCATTAGGCAGTACCCATAGCTGACGATTGAAATAATGTCCTCCTTCTTCAATAATCAGACTGCCGGTGAGGATGATATTGTGCTTTTGGGAGATTTGTTTCATCCACTGTACTGTCAACCCGTCCATCGATTCTGCCAGCTGCTCTGCAGCCATGCTAAATCCCGTGTTGAACATTTCCGGAAGCGCAACAATTTGCCCTTTTTTCAACTTCTCTATTTTTTTCTCGAATAATGTTAAATTCCGGGGAATATCCTCCCAAAAAGGGGCAGTTTGTAGGAGGCTAACGGTTAATTCTGGCATGTCAATTAATTTTTCTACGGGCTAAGAATAGTAAATGATTGATCAGGCACCGGGCATCTTTTTACCATCCCAGCAGCCACGCAAATATCAGAGGGGCCACAATGGTAGCATCACTTTCTATGATGTATTTTGGTGTATCTACATCCAGTTTCCCCCAGGTGATTTTTTCATTGGGAACCGCTCCGGAATAAGATCCATAAGAGGTAGTAGAATCAGAAATCTGGCAAAAATAACTCCAGAAAGGGGTATCGGTACGTTCCAGGTCCTGATACAACATGGGCACCACGCAAATCGGAAAATCTCCTGAGATGCCGCCCCCTATCTGGAAAAATCCAACTCCTTTTCCTCCAGAATTTTTGGGATACCAGTCCGCCAGAAAAGTCATGTACTCAATCCCGCTTTTCATCGTTGCGGGTTTCAGTTCTCCTTTTATACAATAGGAAGCAAAGATGTTGCCCATGGTGCTGTCTTCCCAGCCGGGAACGACAATGGGCAGGTTTTTCTCTGCGGCAGCCAGCATCCAACTGTTTTTTACATCAATTTCGTAATCTGCTTCCATCACGCCACTCAGCAAGAGTTTGTACATGTATTCATGAGGAAAGTAACGTTCTCCTTTTTCTTCTGCCTCTTTCCAGATTTTAAAAATATGATGCTGTATCCGGCGAAAAGCTTCTTCTTCCGGAATACAGGTGTCGGTAACTCTGTTATAGTTGTTTTCCAGTAATTCTTTTTCTTCTTGTGGAGAAAGATCACGATAGTGGGGCACTCTTTTATAATGAGTATGAGCCACCAGGTTCATGATATCCTCCTCCAGGTTAGCTCCTGTGCAGGTAATAATATGTACTTTATCCTGCCGGATCATTTCAGCTAATGAAATACCCAATTCTGCGGTACTCATGGCGCCTCCCATCGTAATCATCATCTTCCCTCCTGCCTGAAGGTGTGCTTCGTACCCTTTTGCAGCATCCATCAGGGCTGCCGCATTAAAATGACGATAATGATGTTGAATAAATTGAGAAACCGGGCCTTTGTTCATCTTTGTGTGTTTTTTAAAAGGGTTAGTTTTGAAAAACAAATGTAAGAAAAAACCAGACCTTTTATATTTTAGCTTTATCTTTTGATTTTTGGAAGGATGCAACGTTTAGAAGCTAAAAAAGGTCTTATATCAAAAAGGAATTATGCACTTAAAACTCGTTTTTAGGGTATCCCATAGTTTCAGGCTGTCAATATTAAGTACCTATGGCACTTAAGTAGTCGCGTAGCCCCGCCTGCGAGCCGTCGCCAGAGGCTTTGGCCGCCGAAGACCAAAGTCTTGTACGGCGGGCAGGGACTAAATATCGGTAAAAACTTATTCCCCCTTCTCTATAGTAGCGACGAGACATTAAACGAATAAACAGCTAACGAGACTTAACCCAAAAAATTCACCGCAAAATGAGAACTGCTTCAGTAAATAATTGATTATTATGGTATTGAAGGAATAAATGGGCAAAATAGAATGGCTCAAATTTGGGCTATGAAGAATTTTTATTACTTGGATTTATTTTGACGCCTTTTTTGTTACAAATCCTTTGCTATACGGAAAGTACAGCTGTAGGGTTTGATGCCTCGAATCCGCCTAAAATAAATCTCATGAATTTTCCGGGTTAAGCTCCTAATTCTATAAAATTTTAAACTCTTATCTTTACGCCTGAATGGCAAGAAAAAAGAAAACCCACCGGTCTTTTAGCGCTCAGGCCTGGAAGCGCCTTAAAAGGAATAAAGGGGCAATGGGTGGGTTGATCATTATTATTATTTCTGTTTTTACAGGGTGTTTTGCTTATTATCTGGCACCGGATCATACCCCAAATGCCAACCAGATGATTCTGGAACTGAGTGGAAAAGGATTGGGATATGAAGCGCTATTATTAGGTGAACATAAACAAATTCCTGTAGAAAAAAGTACCTTCTGGAGCCGTTTAATAAATGGCGCCCCCTCCAAATATCATTATATTCCTATACAACGTTGGAAATTTGAGGGAGATAGTCTCAAATATATGCGTTACGTGGATGAAGATACCGCCATAGCAGAATCCATTGACCTGTTGCACCTGGTTTACCGATTGCCGCCGGGGGAAAGGTTGATCCGTAAGAGGGGCGATACCCTGGTTTATAAAAATTCCGACAATGAGATAAGCAGCGTACCCATTTCTATTCTTCGGCGCCAGGTAAAAAGGCATCAAATTAAAAAAGAAATTTTCTGGCTGGGAACCGATAAGTATGGCAGAGACATTTTAAGTCGGATTATTGTAGGCGTCAGGGTGAGCCTGAGTGTGGGGCTGGTGGCCGTGCTTATCTCCTTATTTATAGGAATAGCGCTGGGGGCTGTGGCAGGGTATTACAGGGGGAAAGTGGATGATGTGATCATGTGGCTAATCAACGTAGTTTGGTCCGTACCTTCTCTATTATTGGTGTTTGCATTAACCATTGCCATCGGAAAAGGTTTTTGGCAGATTTTTATTGCGGTAGGCCTTACGTTGTGGGTAAGTGTGGCGCGTATTGTCCGGGGACAGGTACTCAGCGTTCGTGAAATGCCCTATATTGAGGCCACCCGTGCGCTGGGTTATAAGCCAGGGCGCATCATTGTGCGACATATTCTCCCTAATATTCTGGGGCCGGTACTGGTAATTGCGGCGAATAATTTTGCAACGGCCATTGTGATAGAGGCAGGGCTTAGCTTTTTAGGGATTGGCATCCAGCCTCCGACCCCTTCCTGGGGACTGATGCTAAAAGAAAATTATGGCTTTATCATTACACACAATCCCTGGCTGGCGCTTATCCCCGGAATAGCCATTATGATTATGGTATTGGCTTTCAATTTGTTGGGGAATGGCTTGCGGGATGCGGTAGATGTGAAAGAGAAATGAGGAATTTGACAAGCGCTTCCCATCTTTTGATTAATTTTACATTTCCTGAAAAATGAACCATGACGCTTGATTTTTATCAACATATTTTAGAACGGCAGCAAAAGGTAGAAGCCGTCCCCCCCAATGAGGTGATAGCCGGTTGGGCTTTGCAGCTTATCCGGCTGCTGTATCCCGAGCAGGCGAAAAAGCCGTACGAAAACGTGCAACAAATCCGGAAAGCCTTTAAGTCTTCGCAGGAAAAGTTGGTGGGTATTTTAAATGCAACGAAAGCCTGTTGTGATTGCAACAATGAGGAAGTAGCTACTTCTTTCTTTGAACGGATTCCGGTACTTTATGAAATGTTGCATAAGGATGCACAAGCCATTTTAGAGGGAGACCCCGCCGCCATTAGCGAATTTGAGGTCATTCGTACTTATCCCGGCTTTTTTGCTATTTCCTTTTACCGGATGGCGCATGCGCTGCTCGAGCTTGAGGTTCCCCTGCTTCCTCGTATTTTAACGGAATTTGCTCATTCCAAAACCGGGATTGATATCCATCCCGGCGCACAGATAGGAGCCTATTTTTTTATTGATCATGGTACTGGTATTGTCATCGGGGAGACTTCTGAAATAGGAGACCGGGTCAAGCTCTATCAGGGGGTAAACCTGGGAGGGCTGAGTGTGAGCAAAAGTCTGAAAGCTGTTAAACGGCATCCTACCGTTGAAAATGATGTAGTTATTTATTCCGGTGCTACCATACTCGGTGGCGAAACGGTCATCGGCCACCACAGTATCATTGGAGGGAATGTATGGTTGATCAGGAGCGTTCCTCCTCATTCTAAAGTTTATCATAAACCACTTATTGAGGTGGTTCAAAACAATCACATTTAAGTAAAAGATATGGCAACAATAACAGAAATTATAGGAAAAACCCCTCTGGTGGAGTTAAAAAATATCAATCCTAACCCGGCAGTGCAGCTCTTTGCCAAGCTGGAAGGGAACAACCCGGCCGGCAGCGTGAAAGACCGGCCGGCCTACAACATGATCCTGGCCGCCATGGAGCGCGGTGATATTCAGAAAGACACTAAAATTATTGAAGCTACCAGTGGCAATACGGGCATTGCCCTGGCCATGATTGCCGGCCTTTTTCATCTGGATATTGAGCTGGTCATGCCGGAAACAGCTACGCGTGAGCGCGTGCTTACCATGCAGGCGTATGGCGCCAAAGTGACCCTGATGGAGGGTATTGAAAAATGTCGCGACTACGCCGAAGAAAAGGGAAAAGAAGACCAATATTTTGTGGTGAACCAATTTGCTAATCCGGATAACTATAAAGCTCATTATAAGACTACAGGCCCGGAAATATGGGAAGGTACGGGAGGAAAAATTACCCACTTTGTGAGCGCAATGGGTACTACAGGTACAATTATGGGTACCTCTCGCTATCTAAAAGAACAAAATGAAGCTGTTCAGATTATCGGTTGCCAACCTACCGAAGGCTCCCGTATCCCCGGTATCCGCCGTTGGCCGGAAGCCTACCTGCCCAAAATATTTGAACCGGAAAGGGTGGACCGGATTATGGATGTATCAGATAAAGAAGCTTCTGATACAGCACGGAAACTGGCCAAGGCAGAAGGGATTTTTGCGGGCATGAGTAGCGGCGGGGCCGCCTCAGCCGCATTAAAATTGGCAAAAGAGTTAGATTCCGGGTTGATTGTGTTTATTGTTTGCGATCGGGGAGACCGGTATCTGAGTAGTGATTTGTTTGCTTAACGCATAGCACCTTCGGGGAATTTAACTTTCTCAGGATGTTGGTTCAACAGCGGCAGCGCATGCCTTAGAATCCGGTTTCTTCTGCCCGTAGTATCTTCCGGCTCTACCGGGTAGGAGATTACAGCTTCCAGCCAGGCGTATGTATTCACCCGGAAGTAAACAGCCGGCTCCCAATCTTGTCTTTTATGTTGATCAAATTGAGGATACCGCTCTTTAAAATCTTTCTTTTCAGCCTCCAGAAGGCACTCTTCTACAAACTGTAAGTCGCTGGTATAGGCTATTTGAAGGGGTGTTTCATTCCATATAAACGGTTCGAGCGGCCCGGAATAATTAATCACCTCGGCTTTCAGGATAAGGCTGTTGGGGAAATGGATAATTCTTCCGCTGCTGTGATCGTTTTGTAAGTAAATACCACTGCATTCCTGTATAATCGTATCCAGATAGTTGATCTCAATAACATCTCCTTTCAATCCGTTAATCTGTATCCGGTTACCCACTTGATATGGCCTTCTGAATACGATATACAACCAGGCTATAAATGAAGTTATAGGCGCCTGCAGGGCAAATCCCAATACCAATGAAATTAAACCAAAACTAACGGCAGCGGTATATAAATTTTGAAATAAAAAAGAAACCGATACAATCAAAATAAAGATAACGGCCACCAGCCGGGTAATGCGTACCAGGTTGTAACGAATACCTTCGGTTTCATTTCGGGAGTCAATAATCTTTTCGATGACCTTCCCGATGAGAAGGATTATAAAAATAAGGAAGAGGCTGATGCTCATCCGCTTGAGAAGAGGAAGATATTTTTCCCAGGCAGGAAATTTTTCAAACTCAAGAAAATAATGAATGACCAGGAAAAGCACTGCTAATATGGCATAACCGCCTATCCGATATTTCTTATTTTGGATATCCATGAGCAAAAAGGTTGTATTTTTTATCAAATTAACAATAAAATAATGAAACAGCGTTTGTTCAATCTTTTTAAAAAGCGTTACGTTCCCTTGTGTTTTTAATTATTTCTTCCTTTCCGGGCTTCTTTATAAACAAGTTCTTACCTTTGCAGCGCATTTCAGATTGCCTGGCGGATTTGTTTATTGTTCGGCCTGATTTGCATTAAACAGGACTAATAAACATGAAAAAAACACTCACCGATTGTTTACAGGAACGTATTTTGGTACTTGATGGGGCAATGGGCACCATGATCCAGCGGTTCAAACTAACCGAAGAAGATTTCAGAGGAGAGCGGTTTAAGGCCCATCCTTCAGACTTAAAAGGAAACAACGATCTGTTAAGCCTCACCCGACCGGAAATAATCAAAAGTATCCATAAAGAATACCTTGAAGCCGGTAGTGACCTTATTGAAACCAATACCTTCAGTTCCACTTCCATAGCCCAGGCCGATTATAAGCTCGAAACCCTGGCTTATGAACTCAATAAGGCGGGAGCGCAACTGGCCAGGGAAGCGGCAGAGGCGTTTACAGAAAAAGAGCCTGATAAGCCCCGTTTCGTGGCAGGCGCTATCGGTCCCACTAATAAGACGCTTTCTCTTTCTCCGGATGTGACCAACCCGGGTTTTAGGGCGGTAACTTTTGATGAGGTAGCCAACGCTTATTACGAGCAGGTAAGTGGGCTGGTGGAGGGAGGCGCTGATTTGCTCCTGATAGAAACCATATTTGACACTTTAAATGCTAAGGCCGCTATTTATGCCATCAAAAAATATTTCAGGGAGAAGGGGCAGCCGGAATTGCCGATCATGATTTCGGGAACGATCACTGATAATTCGGGCAGAACCCTGAGCGGACAAACGTTATCCGCTTTTTACACTTCTGTAAGTCATGGGCATCCATTGAGTGTGGGGCTTAATTGCGCCCTGGGTGGAAAACAAATGCGCCCTTATATTGAAGAACTTTCACGAGTAGCAGATTGCTATGTAAGTTGCTACCCCAATGCAGGTCTGCCCAATGCCATGGCTGAGTATGATGAACAACCGGAAGATACGGCAGCCATTCTGAAGGAATTTGCCGAAGCCGGTTTTGTAAATATTGTTGGAGGATGTTGCGGAACCACACCGGAACACATCAGGGCGATAGCTCAAGCCGTACGGGATGAAAAACCCCGTAAACTGCCGGTTATGGCAATAGCATAATGGCATCGCCATTGTGATTATTTTAGAAAATATCCCCGAATTTCCTCCACAATAAATGTCGTTCAAAGTTCAATCCATATCATCTGTAGAATCAGCAAAAAAATGAGTAACAATAAAAATACCCACCTGCATCTTTCCGGTCTGGAAGCCGTCTCTATCGGTCCGGGTTCTTTATTTGTAAATGTAGGGGAACGAACCAATGTAACCGGTTCTAAAAAATTTGCCCGCCTGATCCGGGAGGAACTATACGAAGAAGCGCTTTCTATTGCCCGGCAGCAGGTAGAAAATGGGGCGCAGGTGATCGATGTGAACATGGACGATGCCCTGCTGGATGGGGAAAAGGCGATGGTTGTTTTCCTGAACCTCATGCAGGCAGAACCTGATATCGCGAAGATTCCGGTGATGATTGATTCAAGTAAATTCAATATTATTGAAGCGGGCTTAAAATGCGTACAGGGGAAATGTATTGTCAATTCTATCTCCTTAAAAGAAGGAGAAAAAAAATTTTTGGAGGAGGCGCAGGTTTGTCGGGATTTTGGGGCCGCAGCGGTTGTTATGGCTTTCGATGAAACCGGACAGGCTGATAATACCGAAAGACGGGTAGCCATAGCAGAAAGAGCCTTTAAAATCTTGACGGAAAAAGCTGATTTTCCACCGCAGGATATCATTTTTGATCTTAATATTTTTCCGGTAGCCACCGGTATCGAAGAGCATAATGTGAATGCCCTTTCCTTTATTGAAGCTACGGCAGAGGTAAAGAAGAGATTGCCACAGGTAAAAATCAGCGGTGGGGTCAGTAATTTATCTTTCTCTTTCCGGGGAAACAATGCCGTTCGCGAAGCCATGCATTCCGTTTTTCTTTATCATGCCATCCAGGCTGGTTTGGATATGGGAATAGTGAATGCAGGACAGCTTGTGGTGTATGATGATATTGAGCCACAACTTCGGGAGTTGTGTGAAGATGTGATATTGAATCGCAATCCGGAAGCAACAGAGCAACTGCTTGCCTTTGCAGAAACGGTAAAATCAAAAGGCAAAAAACAGGAGAAAGACATGAGCTGGCGGGAAGGAACTGTGGAAGAACGGCTGAGCCACTCCCTGGTGCATGGCATTACCGATTTTATTGAAGAAGATACAGAGGAAGCCCGGCTAAAGTATGATAAACCGCTGGAGGTGATCGAAGGACCGTTGATGGATGGAATGAATGTAGTGGGAGATTTGTTTGGTGCAGGAAAAATGTTTTTACCTCAGGTAGTGAAAAGTGCGCGGGTGATGAAGAAGTCAGTGGCGGTACTGAATCCTTATATGGAAGAGGAAAAAAAGCAATTAATTGAAGAAAAGGGCCCGGATGCCCTCAATAATGGCCGCATTGTGATGGCTACGGTGAAAGGAGATGTGCACGACATTGGGAAGAACATTGTGGGTGTGGTTTTGGGATGCAATGGCTACGAAGTGATAGATTTGGGGGTCATGGTTCCTGCAGAGAAGCTTTTGCAGGAGGCTAAAGAAAGGAAGGCCGACATGGTGGGAGTAAGTGGACTGATTACCCCCAGCCTGGATGAGATGGTACATGTGGCTCAGGAAATGAAACGACAGGATTTTGATATTCCCCTGCTCATTGGCGGCGCAACGACCTCGCGAACCCATACTGCCGTGAAAATAGAACCGGAATACGACAAAGGCGTTATCCACGTTTTAGACGCCTCCCGCTCTGTTACAGTAGTGAGCCAGCTCATGAATAAAGACAAACGGCCGCTCTTGTTACAAAAAACAAAAGAAGACTACACTACTGTCCGTGACCGCTTTCAAAATAAAAGAGTGACTAAAAAATATCTTTCTCTGGAAGAGGCACGCGAAAATAAACATAAGATAGACTGGGACAACTACACGCCTCCTAAACCAAATTTTTTAGGCGTAAAGACCTTTTCTGATTTTGATTTGAAAGAAATAGCCAGTTATATTGACTGGGGGCCTTTCTTTATTGCATGGGAATTGCATGGGAAATTTCCGGATATACTAAAGGATAAAGTAGTGGGGGAAGCTGCCTCCAAATTATTTGCAGAGGCGCAGGAACTACTGGAAAAGATCATTTCAGAAAAATGGTTGACGGCCAAGGCCGCGATAGGCATATTTCCTGCAGTCAGCAATGGGAAAGAAACCGTAAAGCTGACTAATATCAATGAGAACCCTGCGGGAGAGGTAAAATTGGAATTTTTACGCCAGCAGGTCAAAAAAGCAAAAGGTAAACCCAGTCGCTGCCTGGCCGATTTTATTGCTCCGGAAGATAGTGGCAGGCAGGATTACATAGGAGCATTTGCTGTGACTACGGGTTTAGGAATTGAAAAACATTTGCAAAGGTTTATTGATGATCATGATGATTACAACAAAATCATGTTGAAAGCCCTGGCTGACCGCCTGGCTGAATCTTTTGCGGAACTGATGCACGCCAGGATACGTAGAGAAATCTGGGGATATGCTGCTGATGAATGTCTGGCCAATGAACAATTGATCCGCGAGGAATATAAAGGTATCCGTCCGGCACCCGGCTATCCCGCCTGTCCCGAGCATACCGAAAAACGCAAATTGTTTAAGTTGATTGAGGCTACGGAGCGGGCAGATATTACCTTAACCGATCACCTGGCCATGTATCCGGCAAGCAGTGTAAGCGGCTGGTATTTCTCGCACCCTGAAAGTACTTATTTTGGGATTGGAAAAATCAAGGAGGATCAGGTGGAAGATTATGCTAAAAGGAAAGGCTGGTCCGTTGAAGAAGCCAGAAGATGGTTGCGCCCGCAGTTGAATGATTAATCATTTA
>CAYRBD010000068.1:0-18149 GCA_964422465.1 uncultured Chitinophagaceae bacterium | reverse complement strand
CTGACGATGAAGGGAGATGAACACGCCTATTAATCTATTTAATCAAATGTATCCCACATTCCCTGTTTTCAAAAACTTTTGTAGGGTCATAATATTTTTTCTCATTCGGTAACTGATATTTTTCCAGGTAGCAATCTAAATCCTCATCCGAAAAATTATAGAAGGGACTCACTTTTATCATTCCATTTTCCCCTTCAGACACCACATCAATCTCATCCCGGAAAGCCGTTTGACCTTTTCGTAAATTGGTAAACCACAGATCAGGGGCATGTTTTTTCATAGCTCGTTTAAAAGGTTCTAATTTAACCTGCTCACTGAATAGATCGTGTTCGGGGGTGCCTACTTCCGGGATGCCAAGCATTACATTCCTGAAACCTACCGTTTGGCGAGGTACGTAAATAAAGATATTCAGGTTCAGTCGTTTGATAAGTTCCTTCGCGTGAAAATAGGTAGCTGATGTATTGTAGCCGGTGTCGCACCAGACCACTTCGATGTTAGGAGAAAGTCGCGTAACCAAGTGCAGGATAGCACTTTCATAAGGTCTGAAATTGGTGGTAATCACCGGCTTCCTGGCTTGCTGAAGTGCCCAGGAGACGATTTCTTCCGGACTTCCATCGTGTAGCTTGCTATTTAATTCCTGCAGGTTATCCATTATTGTTTATACTTTTAATTCATGTAGTCTATAGAAATTATAGACTATGCAAAAGTAAACATTAATTTATAAAACGACAATAATCCTGTATTTTTCAATGAAACTTCTCGTTATAGTCTTGGTTGTACCGCAGAAAATTACTGAAAAGGAGAGAACCGCAAAGGGGGAGGTCAATCCACTGTCCATCTATATCGTGGAATGGCTGACAGCAACAAGGAGGCTGCACTAACTACAAAAACAGAGGCATTAAATGGCGCTCTGGGTGTTAGAAAGCAGAACATACAGACCGCGAACAGGAGCGTCAGCACAAAACTTCCAAAAGCCATTAGCCGGATTTTAAAACCCAGAATCAGACTTATTCCAAGCACAGTTTCAGCAACTGTAGCAAGAATGGCCATAACATATACCCAACCAGAATTAAAGAAGGGCAGCAAAGTGTGGGTATAAGCTACAAAATTGCTCCAGTTGCCCCAGGCATTGCCGTTCGTACCCGGAGCACCCAACCAGCCAAAGCGGTCCATAACCGGTAAAATAAAGCCAAGGCCCAGCGCCAGACGAAGGAACAGTTGTGGAAAAAAATAATGATTTTTCATTTTATTCAAACAGACCATTTATTTCGGGATAGATCGTATTGCCACTCAGAAGGGTAGTCCACTCGTTCGTATTACGGAGTTCTCCGGCAATCTTTTTGAGGAGGCTCAGGGTAGCCAGTATAGGTCGGGATCCCGTACTGATCCGGTTGACTTTAAGTCGTTTCAATTCAGAAACCGGAAGCGTGTCTGCAAAGAGGATATTCAAAGGGAGTTTGATTTCTGCTTTTAACCGGGCAACTGTTTCTATTTCTTTTACGAAGGGAACAAAAATACCATCGGCGCCAGCCTCCTGAAAAGCTTTAGCTCTTTCGATGCAGGTCGTGATTTTGGCATCCAGATTTCCGGTACCCTTTTCTATCGCATCTGTACGGGCATTTATGAAAAGATTTACTCCTTTTTCCCGGGCAACAGACTTAATGAATCCTATCTTTTTAGTTTGTTGACGGAGATCATCAAGTCTTTCCTGTCCGGAATGACTATCCTCCAGGTTGATGCCAACGGCACCGGCTTCAATCAGGTCGGCAAAGAATTTTTTAAACTTATCACTATCCTGATAATACCCTCCCTCAACATCTGCAGTTACGGGTAAATTCACGGAACGGCTTATATGGCGAATGATCCGGATCATTAAATCAGGAGGAATATGTTCTCCATCGCGATATCCGCAGGACCAGGATATTCCTGAACTGGTGGTAGCGATGGCAGGAAAACCGGCTTGTTCAGCAATTTTTGCAGAGGTGCTGTCCCATACATTAGACAATACCAGAGTTTCAGAAGAATGGTGAAGGGCATGAAATTGCTGTGCCAGCTGATTCTGCCTATCTGAATTAAAAGAATCTTTCATTTTTTTATTACTTTAAAGATATTGACAAAAGCACATTGATTTTGTCTAAAAGGTTGATAGAATGCTTATAAGAGATTGGAATGAGGAGCGGTGTTTCTTTCAAAAGCTTTTTTGGCGGCCTGGTAGCCGATTTGAATCCGTTTTTCTATCATTTCCGGCCGGCTGTCTAATGTTTCTCCCAATTCATCTTCCACCGGCTGAATAATTTTATAATCAAAATATTTAAGCGTTTTTCCTTTCCATTTGAGTTCCGTATTTCCTGCCTGTTTCACCAGCGCATTTACCTTCAGAAATTCCCGGATATCATCATTAAAAATTTCTGCCAGCGTAATTTCAGTAAGACTGCGAAGGGCGATATCCCCAATGTTCCAGGCTTCATTAATGGGGGTTATATATCCGCTGTTGCAGTTGATGATGATTACTTCGTATGGGATGTCTTCGGGGTCTGCCTTGATCCCATTAACCACATCCACCAGGGGAGAATTGTTACGAATACCCCCATCTACTCCATTTCTGACGATTTTATCTTTAGCGGGTAAATGAATTTCTGAAACAGGCGGCCAGATAACAGGCATAGAGGTAGAAGCCAGAATCGCCTGTACAAAATCTGCATTATTATCAAAATCTTTATCAGATAGAGAATAATATAATCCGTCATTCAGGGATACGGTACCGCAATGGTAGGTCGTCTCTGCCGGTATCCTATTCAAATCTACATACGTTGTCAGTTTCTCCTCCAGGGGTTTGTTGCTTGCCAAAGCTTTAAACTTTGGAAAATTTTTGTCAAAATCCTTCTCTGCATATTTTAGAAGGGTAGCCAGCATTCCGGGAACTCTTTTGTCAAATATATGCCGAATAGAATTCCATCCTCCCTTCGCTATCATTCCTGCATTTACCTGAAAACCCGGGAACAGGTCCTTTTTTAATTGGTTAAAATCAAGCTGAATCTTTCCTTGGTTATTGATATATTCAGAATGGTATATTTCTTCTCCGCCATTTTCCTGAACAAGCCGCCAAAGCCCCTCCAATTCATCAAATTGCCGACAGGCAGTCAAAACGCCATTCAATGCTCCGGCTGACACACCGCATATGACATCAAAGTGGAGTTCGGATCTGTTGGTAAGCCGCTCCCAGTTTTCGCGCAAGTATTGCAAAGCGCCTAATTGAAAAGCACCTTTAAAACCTCCGCCACTTAACGCCAGTGCATATTTCTTTTTCATCTTCCTAAAATTATTTCTTAAATATACGATAATTATTCCGATGATTTTGTATTGAAAACATTATCTTTACGAAATCCCTTTTATTTGTGGCTCTTATTTCTCTCCGGGAATGTAATATTAAAATCCACTCTATGAAAAAAATAAAGTATGGAATTGATGCCCCTGTTGTTATTAGAAACCTAATCCTTATTGGCGCCATCTGCCTGGCAGTTTCCCTTATCCTCTTATCGCTATTTACCAATCCTATTCTGATTATTTTGGGCAATATGACTTTTTGGCCAGGTATATTTCTCATTATCGAAGGCTGTTTAATGATTCTTTACGGGAAATGGGGAAAATTCAGACATAGGGAAAGAATACTTTCTTTATATCCCTGGCAGGGAGACGAAATGGTATTGGATGTGGGGACCGGACTCGGGCTTCTGATGATCGGTGCAGCCAAACGCCTGACTAATGGGAAATCCTATGGAATAGATATTTTTAATACCTACGATCTTTCGGGAAACTCTTTAAAACAATTAAAAACCAATATCGAACTGGAGCATGTTGAAGAAAAAGTTATTATCAAAGAAGAGAATATTAAAGAGACTCATTTTGAGGATGATTTTTTTGATGTAATTGTTTCTAATCTTTGTTTACATAATATTTATGAAAAGGAGGGAAGATCGGAAGCCTGTAAAGAGATTTTCAGAATATTAAAACCGGGAGGAAAGGCCATAATTTCTGATTTTAGACATACTAAAGCATATAAAAAAAATTTTGAGAGCATGGGTATGGAGGTACACAAGGCAGGGCCCTATTTTATAGACACTCATCCACCACTTACCATCATAGTCGCTAAGAAAGATCAGCCAAAAAAGAAATGAATTTTTCTAATCCTTCCACTCATTCAAAATGAGTAGTATTCCGACAACCACCAATCCCCAGTAAACGTACTTAAAAAAGGTATGTGTTTTTAATTTATGGTTGAGGTAACGACCCAGAAAAACTGCCGGAATGGTGGCCAATAAGGACCATAAAAAATAGTTGATCACTTCTGTAGTGACAAGTCCCTTAATGAAGTAACTCAAAAATCCAATCAGGCTGGCTGGTAAAAAATAAGCTTGCAAGGTAGCCCTGAACTGTTTTGGAGGCCATTGTTTTAAATGCCCATAAACTACGAGGGGCGGCCCGTTTAACCCATAAGCAGCTCCGAAAATGCCGGATAAAAAGCCGCAAATAAAAAGAGTCCATTTAGAATTAATTTTTCTCACCTTGCGGTTATTGTTGAACAACGAATAGAGGGCATAGCTAATGATCAAAATTCCGAGAATAGTTTTTACAATCATTTCATTGCCATAAAGGAGTATTATTAAACCAATCGGAATTCCCAAAGTGGCATAAATGACCAACCACCTGGCGCTTCGAAAATAAATCTTTTGATAATCCTGAATCACAATCATCAGCGCAATAACAATGGACAGCATCACAGAAAGCGGAACAGCTATCTCTAAAGGTAGAAAGAACAAAAACAAAGGTACCGCAACCAACGATTCGCCAAAACCTAGAGTAGAACGCACCATTGAAGCAACAAAACTAATCAGAAGAATGAGGGCAAGGATGGTCGTCATATTAACAAAGGTATTGATTTTGGGCTGGATTGGAATTGTTATAAAAAAGAAAGTGGTTTTTAGGAATTTATATAATGATATAACACTATGTGGTTCTCTGCTCCTCCACGGTTCTTTGCGATACAGCAAAAACTATTGCATAAAGTTGCACAGAGGCTTCGCGGAGTTTTGCAGATAAAATTTCGGTTGATGCTACTGTATAACCCTTTGTCTTTTCTTTGTATATTTGCCAACTTAATTATTTGAAAAATAAATATTTTATGATTCGTAAACTCTTTTTGACTTACCGCCTTCATTTGGGGTTGGTGTTTCTACTTTTGGGAATTCTCATAAATTTCACTTCGGGCATTAATCTGGCCTGGATATTTTATCTGGTGGCTCTTGTGTTGATATTTACGCATTTTTTTCTGGGTCCTCTGGGTCTGGCACAGGGATATTTGGAAGAGGGAGACCTGGAAGGTGCAGAAGTTATTTTGACTAAGATTAAATTCCCGGGGTTGCTTTATAAGCCCATTCGTTCTACCTATTATTTTCTAAAGTCTATTATGGCCAGCACCAAACAGAACCTGGATGAAGCAGAGGATTTTATGCAGAAATGTGTTTCCCTTGGAACGCCCATGAAGGAAGTGCAGGCCCAGGCTTATTTTCAGTTGGGAAATATTTCTTACCAGAAAAGCAACATGAAAAAGGCTAACGAATACTTAAAAAAGGCTGTTAATACAGGATTACCTGACCGGGAGAGCCGCGCAGCCGCTTATCTTCAACTGGCTTCTATTGCAATGGCCCGACGGGATTTCAGAGGCGTACGCCGTTATCATCAATTGTGTAAAAAACAAAATCCTTCTTCTCCCGAAGTGCTTTCTCAACTTTCACAATTGGATAAGTACATCCCCCGTATGCCGGGATAAAGAAAAGATAAGAGTTGCATCGCAGGAAAGTTATTTTTACCTTCGCCCGGCATTTTTTACTCATTATAATAATAGAAAATACATGTTGAAAGATATTCAGGTTCTTGGAGAAAAAGCAACAAGAGACGGTTTTGGTGCCGGAATGTACGAATTAGGGAATGAAAATCCCGATGTAGTTGTACTGACGGCTGATCTGGCAGGCTCTCTGAAAATTGCTCCTTTTATAAAAGAACATCCCGACCGTTTTTTCCAGTGTGGTATCTCGGAAGCCAATATGGTGGGAGTAGCTGCAGGGTTAACCATTGGAGGGAAAATCCCTTATACGACCACCTTTGCCAATTTTTCCACCGGTCGGGTGTATGATCAAATCCGCCAGTCTGTTGCTTATTCACAAAAGAATGTAAAACTTTGTGCTTCGCATGCCGGATTAACTCTGGGAGAGGATGGTGCTACCCATCAGATTCTTGAAGACATTGGAATGATGAAAATGCTACCGGGCATGACTGTAATTGTTCCCTGCGATGCCAATCAGACCAAAGCAGCTACTAAGGCTATTGCAGATTATGAAGGACCTGTTTACCTTCGTTTTGGCCGTCCAAAATGGCCTGTCATTACCCCCGAAGACCAGCCTTTTGAGATTGGGAAAGCGCAGGTATTAAATGAAGGCACCGATGTTACTCTTTTTGCCTGTGGCCACCTGGTATGGAAAGCCATTGAAGCGGGAAGGGTATTAGAAGAACAGGGAGTAAGCGTAGAACTGATCAACCTCCACACCATTAAACCCTTGGATACAGAAGCCGTTATCAGATCCATAAAGAAAACAGGCTGCGCAGTAACTTGCGAAGAACATAATGTCTTAGGAGGAATGGGAGATTATGTTGCACAAACAGCTGCCCGTCATTTCCCGGTGCCCATTGAATTCGTAGGAACCAATGACACTTTTGGAGAAAGTGGAAAACCGGAAGAATTGCTGGAAAAATATGGTCTCAGTGCCCCCCATATTATAGCTGCGGCCGAAATAGCAATGAAACGGAAAGGATAACCTGTCTTTTTTTTCTTATCTTGCTCCCATGAAAAAGAGCATTTACCTGATTTTACTTTGTTTTCTGGTAATTTCTACGCAAGGCCAAATCCGTTTGGATGGGCAATTGATGAGCAGGATGGTGCTTGATACTACTTATACCGTTCTGCCGGGGGTTAAAGAGACCAATCTTCACTATTTGAATACAGCAGGGAAGCCAATGGCGGTATATATCTTGCAGGTTAATCTTAAAAAGAAGTACAATCTTGGTATAGAAACTTCCACCCCTTTTAACAAAGACACCTTTGCCCGGCAAACGATGATGAAACAAATGGAGTATGAGAATACACCAGAGCATAGGGTAGTTGCAGGCGTGAATGCAGGTTTCTTCAATATGAAAACAGGGACTCCTGTTGAGGTAGAAATCAAAGAGGGCAGGATATTAAAAGATACCATATTGCCTCATCGTGCTTTTATTGGTGTTTTGAAGAACGGGAAGGTAATTATCGGAGAGGCCAGGCTTTATGCAAAAAAGAAAAATAAGCTCATGGAAGCAACGGGGGGCTCCAATATTTTGGTAAAAAAAGGCAGGGTCGTTCCGCAGAAGCACAATTCCTTTAGCTTAACACGGCATCCGCGGACAGCGGTAGGCATCATTAACAGGCACAAGGTGGTTTTTGTAGTAGTAGATGGTCGGCAGCCAGATTATGCCAATGGCATGCCTCTGAGCGAACTGGCTCACTTAATGAAACTGCTCGGTTCAAAAACAGCATTAAATCTTGATGGAGGAGGTTCTTCTACGCTGATTTCTTTGGATGAGAAAACGGGACAGTGGATCAACCGGAACAAACCTTCAGGAAAGCAGGAACGGCCAGTTGCAAATGGCTGGATTGTAGTAGATTATCAATAATATTTAAAGTAATGAAACAAGTACATTTTTTTGTTTTATTTTTAATAGTATCCATATCTTCAAATGCACAATCTTCCGGAAATCAGTTGACCACACAGGATTATGCCCATGCAGAAGAGTTCCTGTCCTACAATACGGCCCGCTATGTGGATCATGGAAAGGTAACCCCTAACTGGTTGTCTGATGACCAGTTTTGGTTTCGGGATATGACACCTGACGGCAGTCGTTTTATATTGGTAAATCCCCGCAAAAGAACTGCCGGAGCCGCCTTTGACCAACAAAAACTTGCCAGAGCACTGTCTAAAGCCACGGGAAAAAATTTCACAGCAGAAAAATTACCCTTTCATTCCTTCAGCTTTACAACAAACCAGAAATCACTGCTTTTTTATGCCAATGGGCAGCATTGGAAATGCGATCTGAAAACATATCAATGTACGAGAACTGAAAATAATCCTGCCAGTTCCGGCCCCATTATAAAAAGCAATGAGGTTATTTCCCCAGATGGAAAACAAGCCGCCTTTATCAAGGATTATAACTTATGGGTACGTGATCTGAACACCGGTAAAGAAACTCAATTAACTAAGGATGGTATTAAAAACTTTGGTTATGCTACCGACAATGCAAGCTGGAAGCACAGCGAGCGCCCTATCCTGCGTTGGTCTCCGGACTCTAAAAAGATTGCTACTTATAAACAGGACCAGCGGAAAGTCAGCAACATGTATTTGGTTTCTACCCGTGTAGGAGCCCCTCATTTGGAAGAATGGAAATATGAACTTCCGGGAGATTCAATTATCATGAAAATACATAGGGTCATTATTGAGATTGATACACCAAAAGTTATCTTTTTGAAGACTCCTGCGGATCCCAGGCGTTCTACGATGATGGATGATATTGTATATAATGGACATCTGGCCGATGTTCAATGGAACCACGATGGCAGCAAGTTGGCCTTTGTATCCACTTCCAGGTATCACAAGACCGAAAAAGTTCGTATTGCTAATGCGGCAACCGGTGAAGTGCGAGAAGTATTTCAGGAAAAGACCTCTACCCAGTTTGAGTCTGGAGACGGCGGAATTAATTGGCGTTATTTGCCTCAATCCAATGAAATTATCTGGTTCTCAGAACGAGATAATTGGGGACATCTTTATTTATATGATGCCACTACTGGAGAATTAAAAAACAAGATTACAACTGGTAATTATGTGGTATATAACATAATAAAGACAGACCAAAAGAGCAGAACCATTTATTTTATAGCCACAGGCCTGCAAAAAGAGAATCCTTATTTCAGGGAGTTGTGTAAAGTTCAGTTTGATGGAAGCGGATTTGAGGAATTGACACCTGAATCCGGCGATCACCGTATCATATTGTCCCCATCGGGGAAATATTTTATTGATCGGTATTCCACTCCCGATATGCCGGGGAAAACCGTTTTAAGGGATATCAATGGAAAAAATCTTCTTCCACTGACCCAAACGGATATTTCGCGCCTGAAAGCAAACGGATGGAAACCACCGCATCCCTTTAAGGTAAATGCCGCTGATGGACATACAGCTATTTATGGATTGATGTTTACACCTACACACCTGGATCCCCATAAAAAATATCCGCTCATTGATTATATCTATCCCGGCCCGCAAACCGGAAGCATAGGAAACTGGTCTTTTTCCCCCTCTCGACGCGACAACCAGGCGCTGGCTGAATTGGGATTTATTGTTGTTGCGATTAATGGAACCAGCAATCCATTGCGTACCAAAGACTTTCAAGACAGGAGTTATGGCAATATGGCCATCAATACCCTTCCGGACCAGATCGCAGGAATTCGTCAGCTGGCGGCACGTTTTTCCTATATAGATACTACGAGAATAGGGATATGGGGCCATTCGGGCGGCGGTTTTGCAACGGCAGCCGCCCTGTTCCGTTACCCGGATTTTTTCAAGGTGGGAATAGCCGAATCGGGGAACCACGACAACCGCAATTATGAATCAGACTGGGGAGACCGGTTTAATGGTCCGATTAGCAATAAAGAATATGCTGTGCAGGCCAATGAAACCTATGCCAAAAATCTCAAAGGGAAATTGATGCTGGTAGTGGGGTTGATGGATGACAACGTACCTCCTCAAAATACGTTACTGGTCGTACAGGCGCTGGAAGATGCCAATAAAGATTTTGATTTGGTCATTTATCCCAATAGCCGCCATGGGTATGGAGAATATTATTTTTATGAAATGAGAAAACGTTGGGATTATTTTGTAGAAAATCTTTTGGGAAAGAAGCCACCGAAAGAATACCGGTTTCATTTTGAAGGAGACCCCAGAAATGAGGTAAATTAAAATTTCTTTATTGAAGGCATTTACTTCTCGTAGCCTTGTTTACTTGTTTAGGGTTTAGTCGCTATGCGACTATATAGAAGGAGGAGTTCATAAATTTTTATCAATATTTAGTTCCTGCCCGCCGTACAAGACTTTGGTCTCCGGCGGCCAAAGCCTTTGGCGACGGCTCACAGGCGGGGCTACGCAACTATTTAAGTGCCGATAGGCACGAAATATGGGTAAAAAGAATAATGGATCATCATTAGAGTGCCTTTAGGTACTCAATATTAACTGCCTGAAACTATTAAATTTCACGATAGCGAGCTTTAAATACCCAACTATATTTTTTTATAAAATTTTCTACTGTTAGAAGTTCTCCGAAGTTACGCAAATTGCTATTCAGAAACAACGAATGGGGGTGCTGTCTTCGTCTTTTTTTGAATGCTATAATTCCGGAGAAATTGTTTCTCTATCTCTACAAATAATGTACCTTTAGCTTAAATTAGAGAACAGGACGCTTTAATGAAACACATCCATGACAAAATTATTTTTGGTCCGGCATGGGCAATCACAATGGAACCTGGAAAATCGTTTTACAGGATGGAAAGACGTGGACCTGACTGAAAAAGGAGAAAAAGAAGCCCGGGAGGCCGGCGTAAGGCTAAAAAAAGAACAGATAGATATTGCCTTCACCTCTAAGTTGGTCAGAGCTCAACATACTTTAAAGATTATCCTTGAAACAATAGGGAAGGAGGGCCTTCCTGTCATCATGGATCAGGCTTTGAATGAACGTTCTTACGGTAACCTTGAAGGCCTGAACAAAGCGGAAACAGCAAAGGAATTCGGAGAAGAGCAGGTACATCTCTGGCGAAGGTCTTACGATGTAGCGCCCCCGGGCGGGGAAAGCCTGAAGGATACCCATGACCGGGTAATTCCTTATTATGAAAAGAATATAAAACCGGAATTAGAGCGACAACATAACGTATTAATTGTAGCGCATGGCAACAGCCTGAGGGCTTTGATCATGCACCTGGAGCATCTTTCTCCTGAAAAAATATTAAAAAGAGAAATTGCTACCGGCCAGCCTTTGGAGTACGATTTTTAGAATTTTTGTTATCTTACTGCCAATTTTAGAACATTATGCACTGGAAAGGTTTCTTTATTACGGCACTCATTACCCTTATTCTGGTTTTTGCATTAAATAGAAAGTGGGGGTCCCTTCCGCCACTTGGCAAATTGCTGAGCCCCCAGGAAGGCTTCTGGCAAAATGCAGAGTCTGTAAGTAAAGATTTTTCCAAAAATATTCATATTTCCGGGGTTCATCAGCCCGTTAAAGTATGGCTGGATGAGCGGATGGTTCCTCATATTTTTGCTCAAAATGACCGGGATGCCTACTTTGTACAGGGATATTTAACTGCACAGGCAAGGCTTTGGCAGATGGAAATGCAGATACGGGCAGCCGGAGGTTCTGTATCCGAAATATTGGGGACAAAAGCCCTGAATTACGACCGGCTTCAGAGAAGAAAAGGAATGGTCTCGGCAGCTGAAAAAACACTTGCCGCTATGGAAGCAGATTCGGCAACCCGGATAATGACAAATGCTTATACAGCCGGGGTGAATGCCTATATAGAAACCCTGGAATATGCCGACCTGCCCTTAGAATATAAACTTTTAGATTACGAACCCGAGCGCTGGACCAATTTAAAAACGGCGCTACTGATTAAATACCTGGGAGATTATCTCACCGGTTATACGGAGGATCTAAAAAACAGCAACGCCTTAAACTACTTTACGCTTTCACAGTTTAATAAACTCTTTCCGGATTTCCCTGAGCGTTTTTATCCCATTATTCCTGCGGAAACGCCTTATTACAATCCCTCGGTACGAGCAGGGACGTCTCCGCCGGACAGTCTCTGGATTCCACAGAAAGTCCCATTTTCTCCCCCGATGCCGAATAAAGACAATGGGAGTAACAATTGGGCAGTACAGGCAAAGAGAACCGAATCCGGCGCTGCCATTTTGTGTAATGATCCTCATTTGGGATTAAATCTGCCTTCTCTCTGGTATGAAGTTCAGATGGCTACTCCGGATATGAATGTGTACGGCGTATCGTTGCCGGGGGCTCCGGGAGTTGTTATTGGATTTAACGGGCACATTGCCTGGGGACTCACCAATGCCATGCGCGATGTAAAAGATTTTTATACTATTCGTTTTAAAGATAATAGCAGGAAACAATATTGGTTTGACAGTGCCTGGAAAAATACAGAATTAAGGGTCGAAAAGATAAAAATCAGAGGACACTCCTCTTATTATGATACAGTAGCTTATACCGTTTTTGGGCCGGTTATTTATGATCAGACTTTTCCGGACACGATATCCAACCACCCGGTACTGGCTGTTCATTGGGCTGCTAACGATTCTACCAATGAATTAAAAACTTTCAGCCTTTTAAACCATGCTAAGAATTATGATGATTTTAAAGATGCATTGCAATATTTTGATTGCCCGGCACAGAATTTTGTCTTTGCAGACGTTACAGGGAACGTAGGTATATGGGAACAGGGAAAATTTCCTGTAAGGTGGAAAAACCAGGGCAAATTTATTTTACCGGGTTATGACCGTACTTATGCCTGGCATGGTTTCATTCCATTTGAGGAAAATCCAAATATCTTAGACCCTGAGCAGGGATTTGTATTTTCGGCTAACCAAAATCCCACAGATTCTACCTATCCTTATCCTTATTTTGGGAATTTTATTTATTACCGGGCAGAGCATATTTCCCGCTTTTTAGCTGCGCATGATAAAGTGACCGTTTCTGATATGATGAAATTGCAAACAGATTATTATAGCGCCTTTGCAGCTGAAGCCCTGCCTTTTATGCTGCAGCATACGCCTGCTGAAAATTGGAATGGTGAGGCGGGCAGGTATATGGACAGCCTGAGGAACTGGGATTATAATATGATTCCCGGCAGCATCAACCCAACTTTATTTTTCACCTGGTGGAAAAATCTGAAATCAGCTATTTGGGATGATGATTTTAAACGGTCAGATTTGCTTCCCTTGCCAGAACCTTCCGAAAAAACCACCATAGAATGGCTCGAACGCAACCCTGCAATGCCCTATGTGGACAACCGGAATACCCCGGAGAAGGAAACGTTGGAAGAACTTTTAAGCCAGACCTTCAAACAAACAGCCGACTCCCTGTCGAAGCTAAGTTCGGATAGTTTACGATTGTGGGGAAATTACCAGGGAACCAATATTATGCACCTTACCGGTATTCCCGCTTTTAGCCATGAACAGCTCTTTACGGGAGGAAGCCGTCTTACCGTTAATGCAAATAAAAAAGAAGAAGATGACAAAAGCATGGGGCCTTCCTGGCGGATGATTGTGCAGATGAGCAATCCTATTGAGGCTTATGGGGTGTATCCCGGTGGGCAAAGCGGAAACCCCGGCAGCAGATATTATGATAATTTTATTCAAAATTGGGAACAGGGGAAGTATTATCGGCTACACTTTATAGCTCCTGGAGACAGTGACAATACCGCTATCAGGTATCGAATTAATTTTTCAAATTAAAAGAAGATGAAAGGACTGATTGCTTTTTTATTAACCGGGATACTGAGCTATGCAGCAGGGCTGTTTTATCCCTGGTGGAGCCTGGCAGTAGTAGCATTTGTTGTGGCGCTGATCATCAGGCAACATCCGGTAAAAGCCTTCTTTACTGCGTTCCTCGCGGTATTTATTTTTTGGTTTGGGTTTAGTTTTTTTATTGATTTGGCCAATGATCACATTTTGGCTAATCGAATGTCTCTTCTATTTCTTAAAGTAGAAAGCCCCATCCTGATGTGTGTTCTTTCGGGACTCTTGGGCGGCCTTGTTGCCGGGGTTGCTGCACTTAGTGCATCGATATTGAGAAAAAAGAAGAAAAAAGGAATAGCCCAACCTTCTTATGTGTGATTTTCAAATAGAATGCCTTTGCAACAGGGTAAACGGGTTTTTCATTTTTGTAGTTTGTTTGTCTAAAATCAGTTGAGCTGCAGAGCTTCCCATGATTTTATGGTTTGTGGAGATCACCGTGATCCCCCGCAATAAAATTTCCTTTAGCGGGGTATCGTTATAAGATATAATTCCAATATCCTTCCCAATCTCTAAATGATTTTTGTTACATATTTTAATCAGATTCACCAGGTCTGTTTCTTCGATGACAACGTAAGCTTCTCCCTTACTCACCGGGATAGTTTCATCCATATCTCCGAGGATGGAATAGTCAAAATCATACATTTTACAAAAGTTCCGAAACCCAATCCTGATCTCAGGAGGATAGGGAACAATGTCCGGATTAACATATACCAGTTTATGATATTTATTTAACAGTGGTCTGGCTCTCTCCAGGGCTTCTATAATATCTTTGCGAAAGTCTTGATATACAGCGGCATAATTTTCGCCAAGCTCTGGCAAATCACGATCCAGGATAACCAACTTGTTTTTGGGGATTCGTTTTAACAGTGCAATTGCTTTTTCATGATCCTCATAAAAATGAGGCATAATCACATAATAATCATACAAACCGAGGGTATTGTTCAAAATGGTTTCCAACACCTGGACATTCCAGTGGTGAATTTGAAGATCCACTCTTGCTTTAGTTCCTAAAGTTTGAACAAAGGCGTTGTATATTTGCTTCTTGTAATTGCTTATTTTATTGAATATTAACAGTATCTGCAGAGGGGCTTTCACATCCGTCCGCAAAATATAATATCCTTTCCCTTTTACTGATTCAATGATGCCCTGCCTTCTTAATTCTTTATACGCTTTTTCGACAGTATCCCTTGACAACAGTTGCTTTGCACTAAGTTCATTTATAGAGGGCAGACGTTCCCCCCGCTTTAGATTACCATCCCGGATGGCTTTGATGATCGCCTCCGAAACAGATAAATACTTAGGAACATTGGGGGGGAAGGATATTGAAATCTCCGTTTCCATATTTTATGCACTACATTTGGAAGGCAATATACGGATTTATAAAGAATAAATGGTTGGGGATTGGGAGACAACAGCCCATATTAAATTACTTACCATTCATAGGCTTCTGTTATGGTATCGCAAATTTGTTTACAGGAAGGGACAGCCATTTTACCAAGTCTTTTTATGAACCTTGATTTATCCAAGCCTCTTATTTGGTCTATCATAGCCTGACCCTCTTTATTTTGGAAAGTGCAATTTACCCTTGTAGGGTAGGTGCGTATGGTTGAAGTGAGTGGTACAACCGTAACTGTGTTCAGGTATTTATTCATTGAATTCTGAGAAACGACAATACACGGTCTCATCTTTTTTATTTCACTTCCCTTTGTGGGATCCAAGGTAACCAGCCAAACATCAAACCTGTTGATTCTATTTCTCATTCCCATGTCCACTCTTTCAAGTCAGTCTCATCGCTGATATCCTCAAACACATCTTTTTCCGGTTCCTGACCTTCAGCAATCGCTTTTTCAAAAAGCATCTCCCATTTCTCCGCTGGAGGAACCTTTTTTTCATTGTCAGACTGAATCAAAATTCCTTCTTTTGAAGAACGAATAACAACCTTTTCTCCCAGAACACTCAAAAATTGCTTCGGTATCCTGACTCCTTTTGAATTCCCGATACGAATAATATGTGTATGATATGTACTTTTCATAATTACAAAGATAATGAAAATAATAATTACAAATGTAATTACATTTTCAAGCAGCACAGTACAGGATAGTTGCTCTTTGTGAATTTAATAATTTTAAACCTCTTTATACTTAATACTGCAATATATGAGAAAGACAATACACCTCCTATTGGCTGTAATTGCTTTACCTACAACCTTATTTGCGCAAAGGGTTAACATAAATCCCAAGTTGCTACAGGGCTCCTGGAATGCCCATTGGATTACCTGTCCGGATGTTCAGGCACGGGCTTACGGCGTATATCATTTTAGAAAATCTATCGAATTAAATACCAAGCCTGACCATTTTGTGATTCATGTGTCTGCTGACAATCGGTATCACTTATTTGTCAACGGCCATTCCGTAGGTCGTGGTCCCGCAAGGAGCAGTCTGTATAATTGGAATTTTGGCTCCTACGATATCGCTCCCTATCTGGATAGTGGTCAGAATGTACTGGCTGCAGCAGTTTGGAATATGGGGGAGTATGCGCCTGTAGCTCAGCTTTCTAGCCAAACCGGATTTTTGGTTCAGGGTGATGACACATCGGAACAAATTGTAAACACCGATAGAAGCTGGAAGGTTTTACATGATACGGCTTACAGCCCTACTGCATTAAATGCAGGAGCAATTCTCCACAGTTATGTGGCTGTTGGGGCTTGTGATCGGATAGAAGGAAAAGATTACCCGTGGGGATGGCAAAAAACTGATTATGATGCCTCCGCATGGTCCTCAGCTAAGATCATCTATACGCCGGTGGTTCCTACCGGCTATGGAACTGATAACAAATGGATTCTTTCTCCCCGAACGATTCCCCAGATGGAAGAAAAAATACAGCGTATAAAAAAGGTTAGGAGAGCCGAAGGAATCAAGCCGGAAAATAATTTCCTGCAAGGGAAGCATCCCGTGACTATTCCGGCTCATTCTGAAGTAACTCTTTTATTAGACCAAACTTTTGAAACGGTAGGCTATCCGATGCTAAAAGTAAGTGGGGGAGCGGATGCAAAAATAAAGGTTACTTATGCAGAAGCCTTATTTGATAGTGTGGGACGAAAAGGAAACCGGAATGATATTAAAGGGAAAACCATGAAAGGATTGTATGACATATTTTACCCGGATGGTGGCAGTAATCGTATCTTTAGCACCCTTTGGGTTCGTACCTGGCGTTACATGCAGATAGAAATAAAAACCCAAAACAACCCCTTAATCTTAAATGATATTTATGGCATTTTTAGCGCTTACCCCTTTGAGCATAAAGCTACCTTCAGCAGCAATGATGCTTCTTTAGAAAATATTTGGAACACAGGCTGGCGTACCGCCCGGCTATGTGCAGGAGAAACCTATTTTGACTGTCCTTATTATGAACAATTGCAGTATGAAGGCGATACCCGCATACAGGCTCTTATTTCTTATTATAATACCGGAGATGACCGCCTCGCCCGAAAAGCGATCAACGACTTTTATCTTTCAAGATTCCCCAATGGGCTGGCCCAAGGCCGTTTCCCAAGTAATAAAATGCAGATTATTCCGCCCTATGCCCTGTTCTGGGTCTCTATGCTGTATGACTATTGGATGCATTGCCCGGATGCGGACTTTATAAAAAAGTACCTGGATGCTGCTAATCTGATCTTGAAATGGTATGAACGGCATATTGACCAGAATTATGGGATGCTGGGCGCAATGGAATGGTGGAATTTTGTGGACTGGGACAGGGCATTTCCCAATGGTGTACCGGATGGGGCAACAGATGGACATTCATCGGTAATCACCCTGCAGTATGCCTACACCTTACAACAGGCTTCCAAGCTGTTTGCTTCCTTTAACAGGGATGAAAATGCAACTCATTACCTCGTGCTCGCAAAAAAATTGACCCACCAAACCTATAAAAAATGCTTTGACCACCAGCGGATGGAAATGGCCAATCAGCCGGAAAAAGAAAAGTTTAGTCAGCACGCCGGTATCATGGCGCTGCTGGCAGGAGCCATTCCAAAAGATGAAGAACAGGTTGTTATGCAAAATCTTTTAAAAGATACTTCCTTAAGCCAGGCTACCTTTTACTTCCGGTTTTATCTGAATCGGGCGCTTATAAAAACAGGGAATGCGGATTTATATTATCAGCAACTTACTCCCTGGCGGGATATGTTAAAAATAGGATTAACCACCTTTGCTGAAGAACCCGATCCCACCCGATCGGATTGTCATGCCTGGTCTGCCAGTCCTAACTATGATTTTCTGGCTACTATCTGTGGAATTATGCCGGCTGCGCCGGGATTTAAAAAGGTACGGATAGCGCCGGCTCTGGGTGATTTAAAAGAAGTAAAAGCCAGCATGCCGCTGCCCGGAAGAAAAACAGAGGAGCCTATAGAGATCCATTTAAGGCGAATCAACACACAGG
>CAYRBD010000067.1:0-18474 GCA_964422465.1 uncultured Chitinophagaceae bacterium | reverse complement strand
GCTACCCTGATTGACCGCTTCAACGGCCTGGCCGTACTGGGCTGCCTGATCGTACTGCTGGCCGGCGGAGGGTTGCTTCCCCCGGGTCTTCTGCCCGTTTCTTCGTGGTGGCTTATCGTAGTTTATTTCTTTATCCTTTTTATCGGCCTGTTGTTATTCAGGAAGTTTTTTCCTGTTTATGTTTCCGCTATTTATAAGGCTACCTGGTTGTCCTTCGGCATACAGGTGTTGCAACTGGTATGTGTACTTTGTATTATGAATGCCCTGGGTGTAGAGGGAAATCCGTTGGCCTACTTTTTATTGTTCTTATTGAGTTCGGTAGCGGCCGTTATTCCGTTTACCATTGGAGGAGCAGGCGCCAGGGAAATTGTTTTTTTGGCAGGGGCGCCGGTGTTGGGCATCCTTTCAACAGAAGCAATAGCCATCAGCCTTTTGTTTTTCCTGCTTTCCGCCGTTAGTTCTCTTATTGGAGTGTCCATCAATTTGAAGAGCGTAGATGCTGAATAGTTTCCTGAATTTATTACTTTTAACCTATGAAGAAGTTGTTATTTTGCATTGGATTCGCGATTTTTATTGTTTCCTCTTCCTGCTCCCCCTACCTTTTTCCGTTGGGTAAGACGGCAAAGCGTGCCTATAAAAATAATCTTAAAGACAGGAGGGAAGACTATACCCGTTTTACCGCAATTGAACTACCGGCAGATTCGCTGAATGCTCAACAATGGACTGCTCCTTCTCCCAATTTTGATGTTCGTACTCCGAATTTGGTCATTATTCATCATACGGCGGAGGAAAGTTGTCAACAGTCTTTAAGAACCCTGACGGATCCAAACCGCCGTGGCAGGGTAAGCGCGCATTACCTGATTTGCAAAGATGGTTCGGTTTACCGGCTGGTAAATGAACATTACCGGGCCTGGCAGGCCGGGCTTTCCCGCTGGGGAAATATGCAGAATATTAATTCCCTTTCTTTAGGTATTGAACTGGATAATAATGGACACGAACCTTTTTCCGGGCCGCTCATTCATTCTCTTTTGGTTCTGTTAAAATCTATCCAAACCCGCTACAATATCCCCACCGGTAACTTCGTGGGACATTCGGATATTGCCCCCACACGCAAGGTAGATCCCAGTGTTTATTTCCCGTGGGAAACGCTGGCACGTCATGGCTTTGGTTATCAGAAAGACCGGGTCTTGCCGGCTGTTCCTGAACACTTTGATGATCTGGCAGCTTTGCGGTTAATTGGTTATGATGTTCGTGATACTGCAGCAGCTGTTGCGGCTTTTAAGAGACATTATATACAAGCTGATGTTTCTCCCAACCTCCGACCCTTTGACAGACGGGTTCTTTATGATATTTATTTGAAAAGTCTTCATTATGGAGACTGAGTTCTTATGCAGAATATTTCCGTTTACGAACGTATTGAAAGATCATTCCAAAGAGCAATACGAATAAAAAGGGGATAAGAAAATCCAAAACCCGCCAGGTATCTTTTTGTTGTTCCACTTTAGCCTTATCCAGCAGACGAAGAGAAAAATCTTTGTTACGGGCCTGCATGATACCGGTGGTATCTGTAAGGTAAGCCAGGCAATTTTCAAAAAACTGCCGGTTCGCAAAAAGTTGACGGGTATAGTTGTCCATTCCCATAGGGAGGGGGCCGTCTTTTTTGGTCTCTTTGTTTTTAAAGATATTGGGGTCTGATACAATTATCATTTTAGCAGGCAGACTTTCTGATCGAAAGGTTTTCCCGGAATTTATCCTGAGGTTCATCTGTTCAGTGGCTGTAAGCCTGTTTTTAAATACAGAAGGGAACCTGCCTTCCAGCAGCATAGCGATGGGAATATGGCTTTCCTGGAAGCTTTCCGGATTAGGCTTTACTTTTATATCTTCCAGGGAAATTCGGAAGGGAGTAGCTATGAATCTGCTGTTGGCAGAAGTTGTTAATAAGATTGTCTTTTTTATTCCGGTTGATTTCGTGGTATCAATGGAGCCGGGGAAAGCGCTCCAAACCAGGTCGAGGTTATTGGTGATGGGATTGCCGGATGCAGGCGTTAATAAGGGTTCATATATCCAGGGCAGACGTTCAATTTGCGGCCTGTTACCTATATTCCCTACCGTAACGGGGATGGAGAAACATTGCAGATCCTGCACGATGTCGGGATTGACACGTACTCCATAAGTAAATAACAGGTTCCCCAGGTTTAAATCTCTGTCAAAAGCCAGGAATGATTTGTGGATTTTCAGGCTGTCCATAGAAGCCTGAACAGAATGTAAGGCCCATAATATCCGGCCTCCCTGCATCAGGTATTGGTCTATTTTGAGTTTATCCTCCTTTGAAAACCGAATAGAAGGATCTAAGAGGACAATGGCTTTAAAAGCCCGGGGAATGAAAGAACTACTCTTTAAATTCAACGTGTCAAATTGGTAGTTTTGATCCATAATGGTTAGAGCATCGTACACGGAAGGATTCAGGGTCTCCCCATTGCCAAGAAGATAAGCTATTTTGGCAGGTTGGCCCTGTGATAGTAAGGCAATGCTATGTGCAAAGCTATATTCAAGCAAGGCGGTAGAGTGGTTGAGTGATTCATCCGGGCTGCTGCCGGGCTGGGGCTGCAGTAAATTAATTCCTAATTTATGGCCCTTGTAATCGATTAAGGCGGCAGGAAATAAAAGTTGCATGGATACCTCCTCCGAAGCTCCCTGCTGTGCATGAACGTTGTATGGCCTGATGCCCATTGCAGCAAGGGAATCCATCACTTTTGTCCGGGAAGTATCCGGAAGGCCGGCGAGGGGATTGATAAATTCAAATTGCAATTTTCCACCCGAATACCGGCGAAAATCCTCTAAAAGATTCTTCGTGGCTGTGGCAAAATGTCTGAAGCCTGCCGGTAGCTTATCCCCTTTTAGATAGACTTTTATTTTTACCGGGCCTTCCAGGTTTTTTAAAAGTTTTCGGGTAGGGGCGGTAAGGGTAAAGCGTTTATCTTTCGTGAGATCAATCCGGTAAGACACCCCTGAAAACAATATGTTTAGGACCACTAATGCGATTATAAACAAGAGCAGGTTTCTGATTTGTTTTCTTTTTATGAGGGCGCCTTTGTTCATGCTTTTATCACTCCCATTTCCGTTTATCCAGTGATACTTTTGTCAGGTATAAAAACAAAGCAATCACACTTAAAAAATAAATAACATCTCTTAAATCAATTACGCCTCTGCTCATGGACTGGTAATGATATTGAATTCCTAAAATCTGCAAATAGTAATCTGCTCCGCCCCTAAAAACCGGTATCTGACTCAGGGCATCGAAGCCCGTGTAAAACATGAAGCAGAAAAAAGTACTCAACAGGAAGGCGACAACTGTATTTTTACTTAAAGAGGAGCACCATGTCCCAATAGCTGTAAAAGCGCTTCCTAGGAAAAACAATCCAATGTAAGAACCCATAAGGGCTCCGGTATCTACATCAGCAGGAGAGGTGGCGAGGGAACGGACAGTAAAGTAATAAATGAGGGTTGGAATGAGAGAAAACAGCAATAAAAAAATACCGGATAAATATTTGCCGCCAACGATCTGGTATTCGGTTATGGGCACCGTTAATAAAACCTCCATGGTTCCCCCGCGCCATTCGTCTGAAAACAAGCGCATGGTGATGGCTGGGATAAGCAGCAGAAAAACCCAGGGAGCAATGTTAAACAAGGGTTGCAGCGTAGCATAGCCATTTGTAAAGAGGTTGCTGTCCGGGAAAATAAAAAGAAAAAGACCGTTTATGGTGAGGAACAACAGGATGCTTAAATACCCCGTTGCGCTTCCGAAAAACTGACTGACTTCTTTTCTGAACAAAACCGTCATGGTGCAAATATAAGAATCTGAAAGCAGTAATCAGTCTTTAATAAAGCCTTACTTTAGCGCTCTCTTATACAGTTGGATGGTATTTTCCAGGCCGTAGTAGAGGGCATCACAAATCAGGGCATGCCCAATGGAGGTTTCTTTTATTTGAGGGATAGCCTGTTTTAAGAAATTCAGGTTATCCAGATTAAGGTCGTGGCCGGCATTGATGTCCAGACCGATAGCCGAAGCTTTGTTGGCCGTTGTTACAAAAGTATCTTCAAAATGAGTTTTCCTGAAGGCCTTGTGCTTTTTTATTTCTTCAAAATGGGCGGCATAGGGGCCGGTATAAAGTTCAATCCGGTCGGCACCGGTTTCTTTAGCGCTTTTAACCAAACCGGGCTCCGCATTTAAAAAAATACTGACTCTAATCCCTTTAGTATGTAATTTTTGAATGATGTTTTTCAGAAAATCCTGATTTTTGAGGGTATCCCAGCCGGTGTTGGAAGTAAGGGCATCTGGTGGGTCGGGCACCAGGGTACATTGATCCGGGCAAACTTCCATGACCAGTTTCATGAAATTTTCTGACGGATATCCTTCGATGTTCAATTCTGTAGTAACCAGGGGCTTGAGGTCATAGACATCCTGATAGCGAATATGCCTTTCGTCCGGACGGGGATGCACTGTTATTCCCTCCGCCCCAAAGCGTTCACAATCTTGTGCAACCCGGAGCAGGTTAGGTAAATTTCCTCCGCGGGCATTGCGCAAGGTCGCAATTTTATTGATGTTCACTGAGAGTTTTGTGATATTATTCATATCTACAATATAAATTGGTCTGGGTATAAACGGATTTGTGTATCTAATCGTAATGCCCCTTTGAGGAAATGATTGTAACTATCTGCTGTGCTTCATTAACAGTATATACCATTCGGTCTTTCTTATTTATACGTCTTGACCAACACCGTTTAACTCATACTTTAGGGCTTCCGGCTTTCCAATACCTTTATAAGGAGTTTGAGATAGTTCAAAGATAATCCGTTCTATTCTTTTTTTATCTCTTGTATTACCCGATTTCCAAATGTGGGACAAATGTCTTTTTGCTTTATCAGTCAATTTTACAATATAGTGTCCCATATATTGTTTATATCCTTTATTTCTGTAACCCTTCCGGCTTTCATGTCTGCCAGCCCTTCCTTTATCAATTTTATATTTTTTGGGTCTTTAAAGAATGGATCATTACTAACTTCTTCCTTCACTTTAGCCTTCAATTCAATCCTATTATTGAGCCGTTTGGCCAGCTGTTTGTATAGATTACTGTCCTCTTTACTATTGGGATATATTATAATTGCATCTTCCATACTCAGTGTTTTGTATAACAAATATATATATGAAATTTTCCTTAATACCGGTAATAATCCGGTTTGTAGGGCCCTTTTACCGGAATATCCAGATAAGCAGCCTGCTTTTCCGTTAATTCTTCCAGTTCAACCCCGATATTTTTCAGGTGCAGCCGGGCTACTTTTTCGTCCAGATGTTTTGGGAGGGTGTAAACCTTGTTTTCATAGCGGTCTGAATGGTTCCAGAGCTCCATTTGTGCTAACACCTGGTTAGTAAAGGAGTTACTCATTACGAAGGAAGGATGGCCGGTTGCACAACCCAGGTTTACCAGACGGCCTTCAGCCAACAGGATGATGTCTTTTCCATCAATGGTGTATTTATCTACCTGGGGCTTAATTTCTACTTTGGTATCCCCATAATTTGTATCCAGCCAGTTCACATCTATTTCATTGTCAAAATGACCAATGTTGCACACAATGGTCTTGTCCTTCATCAGACGGAAATGTTTTTCAGTGAGGATGTCACAATCCCCCGTAGCCGTTACCACAATATTGGCTTCTTTTACTGCGTCTTCCATTTTTTTCACTTCAAACCCTTCCATGGCGGCTTGTAGGGCACAGATAGGGTCTATTTCCGTAACAATCACCCGTGCTCCGGCGCCGCGAAGTGACTGAGCGGAGCCTTTACCTACATCTCCATAACCGCCTACGACGGCAACCTTGCCAGCCAGCATTACATCTGTTGCACGGCGGATGGCATCTACCAGACTTTCACGACAACCATATTTGTTGTCAAATTTGGACTTGGTAACGGAATCATTGACATTAATCGCCGGAACAGAGAGGGTACCTTTGCGTTCTCTTTCATACAAACGGTGTACACCGGTAGTGGTTTCTTCACTCAGACCTTTAATATTTTTTACTAATTCGGGATATTTATCCAATACCATGTTGGTCAGGTCGCCGCCGTCATCCAGGATCATGTTCAGAGGCTTGTCTTCGCTGCCAAAGAATAAGGTTTGTTCAATACACCAGTCAAATTCTTCCGCAGTTTCTCCTTTCCATGCAAATACCGGAACTCCGGTAGCGGCAATAGCAGCGGCAGCGTGGTCTTGTGTGGAGAAAATATTGCAGGAGCTCCAGCGCACTTCTGCGCCCAGCGCTGTTAAGGTTTCAATGAGGACGGCGGTCTGAATGGTCATGTGCAGGCAACCGGCAATCCGGGCTCCCTTTAAGGGCTTGCTTTCCCCGAACTCTTTACGTAAAGACATCAGACCCGGCATTTCAGCTTCGGCCAGTTCAATTTCTAATCGGCCCCATTTGGAGAGTTCTAAATCTTTCACCTTGTAAGGAAGGCTGAAATCAATCTTCGAAAGTGTGGTTGCAGACATAATTTGCTATTTGTTATTTATGAGTGCAAAGTTACCATTTGTGTAGCAAAATAGCCCTAAGTTTAAGAATTTTAGGACTTTATTTTGACAAATGAGGATGACAAAAATGAAATCAATCGTTAATCCTCCATTAAATCCCTTAAAGCAGCGTCATAAGAGATTTTCCATTCTTCTATTTCCCCCCAATCTTCTCCATCAACAACAAGTGCCCCCGAAGTTACTTCTCCCAGCCGCTCATAGGCCATTCCACTCAGCAATCTTTCAAATGCAGCATTTTTGCCTTCTTCCACTGAAACAACCACTCTGCTCTGCGCCTCACCAAACAGGAAGGCATCCTTTCGGATATTTTTTCCGGTCTGGATTTTGAATCCCAGATGGTTGGGCATCGCGCTTTCCAGCAAAGTAATAAACAAACCCCCATCGCTCACGTCATGAGCGGCGCAAATAACCTCTCCCTGAATGAGCGTTTTTAGGATTTCGTGCAGGGCTGCTTCTTCTTCTAAGTCAAAATGTGGAGCAGGACTATGGTCAACCTGGAGTACTTTGCTTAAATATTCGGAACAGGCAATATCTGCTCTGCTCTGCCCGATGAGGTAGAGAGTATCTCCTTCCTTTTTAAAATTCAGGGTCATCTTTTTAGAAGGGTCCTCAATAAGGCCAACCATTCCGATGACCGGCGTGGGATAAATAGGTCCCTTGGGAGATTGATTGTAAAAACTTACGTTGCCGCCGGTTACAGGGGTATTAAAACGTCGGCAGGCTTCGCTCATTCCTTTCACCGCTTCCGTAAACTGGTAATAAACTTCCGGGTTATAGGGGTTGCCAAAATTCAAACAATTGGTAATAGCTACCGGTTCTCCGCCTGAACATACGATGTTGCGGGCTGCTTCTGCTACGGCTATCATAGCGCCCTTATAGGGGTCGGCAAATACATAACGTCCGTTGCAATCGGTGGTCATGGCCAGGGCCTTCTTTTCTCCTTTTATCAGGGAAATGGCGGCATCGGAAGGGGTGTTGGTGGAGGCGTTTGCAGCACCGACCATGCTATCATATTGGGTATATATCCATTCTTTAGAAGCAATATTTAAGGCGGAGGTCAGTTTTCGGGCTATTGCTTTTAAATCTTTCGGAACCGGAATTTGGTCTGCGGAAAAGGCTTTAATTTGCTCAAAGTATTTAGGAACTGCTGTTTCCCGGTGATAAACTGGAGCTCCACCACCGAGCACCAGGCTGGCTGCAGGTACTTCCGCCTCAAGCTTTCCGTCCAGATAAAACCTGAGAGTAGGTTCCTGGGTAACCTCCCCGATTTGGACACAGTTGAGGTCCCATTTTTCAAATATACGCAATACTTCTGCTTCCCTCCCTTTTTTAACCACAATAAGCATGCGCTCCTGGCTCTCACTCAAGAGCATTTCCCAGGCTTTCATTCCCTTCTGGCGGGTGGGCACTTTCCCCAGGTCGATATTCATCCCACACCCTCCTTTTTCACTCATTTCTGCAGAAGAACAGGTGATTCCGGCGGCTCCCATATCCTGCATGCCGATTAAGGCTTTTGTAGGGATGACTTCCAGGCAGGCTTCTAACAGTTTCTTTTCCTGAAAAGGATCACCTACCTGTACAGCGGGCAGGTCTTCAGCGCTGTCTTCATTGATATTGGCGGAGGCAAAAGAGGCGCCGCCCATGCCATCTTTTCCCGTATCCGAACCTACAATAAATACGGGGTTGCCGGGGCCGTGAGATGTGGCAGATACTGTTTGCCCAACTTTTACTATCCCCACACTCATGGCATTGACCAATGGATTGGTATTGTAGCAATCTTCAAAATAAACTTCTCCCCCTACAGTAGGTACACCAAAGCAATTGCCGTAATGACCGATTCCTTTTACAATGCCTTTCACCAGATGTCTTGTTTTGGGGTCAGTGGCTTTCCCAAACCGCAGGCTGTTCAATGCGGCAATAGGCCTTGCCCCCATGGTGAAAATATCACGGTGAATACCGCCAACCCCGGTAGCGGCTCCCTGGAAAGGTTCAATGGCAGAAGGGTGGTTGTGAGACTCAATCTTAAAGACACAGGCCAGGCCGTTTCCGATATCTACCAGCCCGGCATTCTCTTCTCCGGCTTTTACCAGCAGCCGGCTTCCTTCACTGGGTAGCGTTTTTAACAAGGCAATGGAATTTTTGTAGCTGCAATGTTCACTCCACATGACAGAATACATGCTTAATTCCGTAAAATTTGGGGTACGGCCCAGTATTTCTTTTATTTTTTCAAATTCTTCTGCCGTCAGGCCCAATTGTAAAGCGGCATCTGCTGTCATTTCCATAGTTAGGGACATTGATATGAATGAGGCGCAAAGGTAGTGAAAGTTTGTCCTTTCCCTTTTATCTTTCCCGTGAACGTTCTATTTTTGCAATTTGTATTAATTTATAAGAAGATTGCATTTTGAACAGTTCACTTTACGAAAAACGTGGAGTTTCGGCCTCAAAGGAAGAGGTTCATCAGGCCATCCGGTCTGTGGATAAGGGTCTTTTTCCCAAGGCTTTCTGTAAGATTGTTCCTGATTTTCTTGGTGGCGATCCGGCTTATTGCAATATTATGCATGCAGATGGGGCCGGAACAAAATCTTCCCTGGCGTATGCCTATTGGAAAGAGACCGGCGACCTGGGAGTCTGGCGGGGAATTGCCCAGGATGCTGTTGTAATGAATACCGATGACCTGCTTTGTATAGGCGCTGTGGATCATATTTTGTTGTCCTCTACCATCGGGCGCAATAAGAACCGGATTCCGGGAGAAGTTATTGCTGCCCTTATTCAGGGCACAGAGGAAATATTGGAGGAAATGCGGAGTTATGGATTGCCTGTTTATGCTACCGGGGGCGAAACGGCAGATGTGGGAGATTTGGTACGCACGATCATCGTGGATTCTACGGTTACTGCCCGTATGAAGCGCGAACAAGTCATTTCCAATGACCGGATTCGTCCCGGAGACGTAATCGTTGGTCTGGCCTCTTTTGGGCAAGCTGCTTATGAAAAAAATTATAACGGCGGCATGGGGAGCAACGGGTTAACTTCAGCGCGCCACGATGTGCTAAGTAAAGAAGTAGGGAAAAAATACCCCGAAACCTTTGATGCTGCTTTACCCGGAGAAGTTACCTATTGTGGCTCGAGGAAATTAACAGACCTGATTGATATCCCGGGTTTTGGCGCCATCCCGGTAGGGAAGTTGATCTTATCACCGACCAGGACCTATGTTCCTGTCATAAAAAAAATAATAGATCAATTTTTGGATCAAATTCATGGAATGATACATTGTAGCGGTGGCGCACAAACGAAAGTGATGCATTTCATAGAGCAGGGTAAGATTATCAAGGACAATCTTTTTGAATTACCCCCATTGTTTAAGCTAATTCATGATGAATCCGGAACGGATTGGAGAGAAATGTATCAGGTATTTAATATGGGACACCGCATGGAATTGTATGTTCCGGAGGAAATAGCCGGAGAATTGATCTCTATTTCCCAATCTTTCAATGTAGAGGCCAAAATAGTGGGAAGGGTAGAGGCCGCCGATAAGCCGGAGTTATTCATAAAGTCAGAATTTGGGGAATTTGTATATGGATGAGGAGGGGGATAGTTTGCAATTTGCAGTTTGCGATGTCTTGACTAAACGACTTACGACTAAATTTAATTTCATAATTTGGCTCGGAATTTGTTCTTTATAATTGCCTATCTTTATTTTAAATGTATTAATCCCATGAAAAAGTACTTTATATTACCTGCTCTCTTGTTTTTTGTTATAGCTTCTTGCAGAAAGGAGGTTACGAAAGTTGTACATGATACCGACCAACAGGCTTCTGCTGCAGTCTATTCCATTATGCCGGAGGACTGGGCTGCCAATGACGACAGTACAGCGCTCACGGCGACTCTTAAAGTACCCGAACTAACTGATGCCATTTTAGATCATGGAGCAGTCGTGGTCTATCTCTCTTTTACAGATGGAGAATATGAGGCTGTTCCGGAGGTATTTAACTTTTTAAGTTATAATGCCATCCATTATAAAGGAGGAGTGGACATAGAAATAAGAGACGTGGAAGGGTATAAAATCTCCCCGCCTGATGTAGAAGTATGGGCTAAAGTGGTTCTTATTGATGCACAGAAACTGGCGCTTCACCCGAATGTTGACCTGCAAAACTACAACGAGGTGAAAAAGGTCTTCCTTGATAAATAAACTATTGTTTCTATTTTTGAGCCTCCTCCAACACTTTTGCAATTTCATGCGCCTTAAAAGTGCGCTCTCCGGAATAAGCTGAAACCAATTTAGTAAAAGAATTGCTGTAATATTTTTTCAGCAGTTGCTTTACTTGCTGCTTTGCATACTGTTCTTTTGAAATAAGAGGAAAATACAGGTAAGACCTTCCTTGTGGTTCATAATCAACAAATCCTTTATCATACAATATCGAAAGAATAGTGGATACCGTATTGTAATGAGGCTTGGGGACTTTCATTTTAGCTGTGATTTCTTTGACTAATCCTTTCTTTGTTTTCCAGAGGGATTGCATAACTTCTTCTTCTGCGCGGGTTAATGTCTTCATACGGATTAATGTTTTAAAATTAAATAAAAATGTAGAACTGTTAACAAATATAAATCAATTATTTAGTTTAAAAAAATGAATACTTTTGTGGGATGAAAGCAATAAATAAATTGGCACAGGCCGCAATCACTCCCGAAAAGGGTTTACAACTTCTAAAAGAAGGGAACCTGCGGTTTGTTCAGAGTAAGCAGGAAAAGCAGGATCTTCATCACCAGATAGAATTGACTTGCAACGGACAATATCCGTTTGCAACCATCCTCAGTTGTATTGACTCCAGGGTTCCCCTTGAAATGATCTTTGATCAGGGAATAGCGGATTTATTTAGTATTCGTATAGCCGGGAATGTGATTGATGAGGATGTTTTAGGCAGCATGGAATTTGGCGCTAAACTGGCAGGTGCAAAATTGATTGTGATAATGGGCCATACCGGATGTGGTGCAGTAAAAGGTGCCTGTAATGACGCGCGGCTGGGCAAACTGACCGGACTGTTGGAAAAAATAAAACCTGCCGTAAGGCAAACAGAACCAGGAGGAGACCAGCAGGCTTATGAAAACCGTGTTTCTAAGAAAAATGTAGAACTAAGTCTTTCTGCAGTGCGTAACCAAAGTGAAGTACTGCGGGAAATGGAGGAAAAAGGAGAAATTAAGATTCTCGGTGCGATGTATGATATTACAACCGGGAAGGTGAAGTTTTACGAATAAAGCGGCATTTGCTTTTAGGATTTGTTTTTATGTAATTTGCGTTCCCTGAGAAGCGCGCTTAATCCCTGCCGTTTTAAAGAAATGGCCTGCAGATATTCCATATCATCCGTTCGCCGTTTGTTATAAGCGGAAAGAATAGCACTATCGTTTAATATACCTACTACTGTTTGTTTTTCTTTATGACTGATAATAGGTAAATTGGATACTTTGTAATTATTCATTATTTCTGTTGCTGTTTGGAGCGAGGTATCGGGGAATGCAAAGGCTTCTCGGGATTCGGGCTTGATGAGAGTTCTGATTTCGGAAGAAGTTTTATCTTTTGGCGCCTTAACGATGTCATGGCTGTTGACCAGTCCCTGAAAAGCATTGTTTTTATCGACTATAATCAGACATGGAATTTCTTCGTCTGCTTTTAGTAAGGTTACTTTACATGCTCCGATCGTACTGTGCTCGGGAGTCAGATGAAGGTTTTTTATCATCGTGTCTTCAACTGTCAGAGACATCAGCAGATCCGGCTCAAAAGTTCCCGGAACCATGACCCCTCTTCGTTTTATTTCTATCGTCATAATGCTGCTTCCTTTCATCAATATGAAGGAGATAAAGTAAGCGACAGAGGCGGCTCCCACTACGGGCAGCAGGTCATGAAACTGACCCGTTGTTTCCAGTACGAATATGATGGAGGTCAATAGCGCGCCAGATGCTCCTGCGAACAAAGCAGCCATTCCGATCAGGCCTGCCGTAGCCACATTTATGCCGAGATGGGGAAATAAAAATAAGGCTAAAACGCCAAGCAACGCGCCCATTCCGCCTCCAATAGTAAACAGGGGCGCGAGGGTGCCGCCGGCAGTACCGCTCCCCAGTGAGACAGACCAGGAAAGAAATTTTAGAATACAGAAAGCAAAAAGGAGTTTTAGGGGGGCATTTCCAGAAAGCAGGAGATCAATGTTGCTATATCCAACTCCCATGGTTTTCGGGGCAAAGTAGCCGATCACACCAATGAAAATTCCTCCGATGGCCGGCCACCACATCCAGTGTATGTGCAATTTGGCATACATATCTTCAAAAAAATAGACACTTTTGGAAACAAAAGCTGCGGCTACACCGATAGGAACCCCTATGATGGTGTAGGTAATAATTTCTTTACTGGTAGGAATAGGCAGTGTGGCCATTTCAAATATCGGGCTGGAGCCAAACAAGAGATAGTGCAGCGCAGCGGCAGTAGCACAGGATAAGGTTACCGGGATAATGGAGCGGGGAGAGAATTCAAACAGAAGCAGCTCTATTCCCATCATGATACTGGCAATAGGGCTGCCAAAGATGGCTGCCATCCCTGCACAGGCGCCAGAGGCGAGGATAATTTTTCTTTCCGTAGCATTGATTCGCATGATTTGCCCTGTCAGGGAACCAAAGGCACCTCCTGTGGCAATAGCGGGCCCCTCAGCGCCAAAGGGGCCGCCGGTCCCTATGGCAATGGCAGAAGCCAGAGGCTTTAATATCGTGATGATAGGGGATATCCTGCTTTTGTTGGACAGCACCTGTTCCATGGCTTCCGGGATGCCGTGTCCTCGAATACCCGCGGAGCCATAACGGGCAATAATGCCTACAATTATGCCTCCAATAACCGGGATCAGGATCACCAAAATACCCAACTGACCTATGCCCGGAGCAGCTGATTCAAAAGAAAATTTCCCATAAAAAGAGAGGTTAGTGATCAGGTAAATCAACAACATCAGTACCTTGGCAATCAGTCCGATGATGATCGCATTGAAGATGGCCTGAAGGCTCAGGTAAAAAACCCGCCTGTTCATGTAAGACGAAGCCCCTACCGATTCGTTAGATGTCCATTTTCCTTCCTTAGAATCCAGCGAAACGGAAACAGGAAGAGGCCCAGGCCTGGAAGGATGGTGACTCCCTTTTTTTCCGTTCATTTTTATAACTATGTTTATGTTGTTATTGGCTTTTTATAGGAAGAACCTTTTTAAGCCATTCAAATTAACATAATAAGAACGGATACAGCGGTTTTTTGTTTAATATTAACCTTCTTAATTGGATACCAGTTTCTGGTTATTCAAAGCCTCTTCTATGGAAGTTTTCATAAATGCCGTTATTCTGTCATCGGGTAGAAGCGTATTCCCCATCCAGGAATAATCCAATCCATCCAGCCGCTTTTGCAATCTTTTTTCAATACCACCTTTCGAGAGCAATACCGGCACAATGAGCGCGCGACCATTGTCCAGATCAGCTTCTTTAACTAAATCTCTAAAATGTTCCTTTGCAGCGTTGTAGATTTCTTTGGAGGCATCATCCCGCAAAGTCAGATACGTTACGTTCCTGAAGGTGTGGGTTCCATAGGCAGATTTAATCTGAGTGGAAATATTCTGGAGAGTGGCCAGCCACATTCTGTTGTCATTTTCATCATTAGGGCCATGTGCAACTAAAATGACCGTTTCATTTTTCGGATCAGTGCTTAATTGTTTAACTCTGTCCAGTAGAATACTTACCACGTAGGGATTGTCATTTAACGGCTTGGTCAGCAAAATGTTTGCTTCTATGTTTAAGGGTTTAAGTTCTAATTTTTTATCTCCCATATCCATCTGGTGATGTGCATGAGAATCCATTTTCATATCCTTCATGCCTTCATGAGAGCCGGACGCATGAGAATTGGTGCCATGCCCGTGATGCATCAACATGGGAGGGTCTGCCAATTCTTTGCGAAAGCCAAGCAAATATTCGTTTTGCCGGATGATCATGCTATATGAAGAGGCAAATAATTGTACTACAACAATAGTTTTTACTCCGGCTTTTTCTAACTTATTTATGCCTTCCTGCATTGTTATGGGGTCGGCCATGCCAAATGCTATTTCTACAGTGTAATCAGCATTTAACGGTTTTACTGCATTGGTTACGGTTGCATTCCATAAGGAGTCTCCTCCATGGGCAAGAACAAGCACCCCGACTTTTTGGTTGTTAGCAGCAAATGTAACGGTGCCGATTAATAGAAGGGTAATAACAAGAACTAACTTTTTCATACATTTTTGTTTTTATTCATTTAAAAATTGCTATCCTTACCGGAGTTGATAATATATTTAAAGGTATAATAGCGGGAAAGGTCTTCCGAAGTAACTTCTTTGGGGGCGCCTTTATAATAACTCAGAATCTCCAGTTTTACATATTGCCCTTCATTGGTATGAATGACAAACAAGTATCCCGGTTTGGGAGAGATGATATGAGAGTTACTATTGTAGTTATACCATCCACCGAATGTATTTCCACTGGCGCTGTCTGCTCTGTAATTTCCTTCCGGGGCTTTCTTTAAATCGTCAAAGAGTTTGTTCGCTGCTACCAGCCCGGTTGTTGTCCCGGGGCCGTGAATGCTGTTGTTGATTATGATACTGGTTCCCCGGAAACCAATGTCCCATTTGGTTGTGGCCGAGTCGCTATTGGGGACGATGGTACTGTCGCTGAGGCGAAATAAGGTAAACTGGTTCGTTCCCGCCCCTGGCCGGCCTCCATCCGGATCTTCAACAACCGGATCGGCAGGCAGGTCTTCAATTACAGTTGCAGCAAGAGGAGTTTGGTCGGGCTGTGCGCTGTCGTCTTTGTTCTTCGAACAGGAGAGGGCCAGCATAACTGTCGCAACCAATAAAGCAATTAAGATTCCATTTCGGGTTTTCATTTGTTGTTGTTTTTTGTTTTGAATAAATGAATAGAAGCGCTTACATACCAGGTCCTGCCCGGCTCATAAGACAGGTGTTGGGGATCGGTGTAATTAAAGATGTTTTTTACACCACCGCGTATTTTAATTTTATCTTTTATCAGGGATTTTCCTATAGCTATATTACATGATGCGTAACCGGGCGTATATTCGTTATCGGCATCTAAAATCTCATCTCCATTCATGTCTGCAAAGCCATAACGTCCGCGATATATTACCCGCGTATTAAAAGTCCAGGAATGATATTGATAAAAAAGTTTTATATTGAAGGCATGGCGGGAGCGGTTAAATAATCCACCATAATCAGACATTTTCGCGTATCTTGGTCCAGTTTCCGGATCATTAATGACTTTTCCTTTTTTGATTTCTGCTACTACTTCTTTGTCTTTTGCAATTAGGAACTGGTATCCGGCGCTTAGTGTCAGATGATTGTTTAACAAAGGAATACTTCCATCCCATTCCATTCCTTCCGTAAAAACGCGATGTACATTATAATAGCTATAGAGTGGCTGCCCGTTTGTTTTCATTGCAATAGTGCGGGTATCTATCAGGTCTTTAATGTCATTTCTAAAGAAATTGACCTTTGCCTTCCAGCCGGAATTACCGGTATAGCTTCCTCCAAGGTTATAAGCGATAGAACTTTCCGGCTTTAAGTCGGAGGCCAGGTCTTTTGGGTCAAGATAAACCTGGGAAATACGCCCTTGTGCTTTTAGTTCTTCCAGCCCGGTCAATACGGCTTTTGTTCCCAACACCGAATATCCGACTACTTCATTAGAAAAAGTAAGATACAACTGGCGGAAATCGGGCGCTTTGTATCCCATCCCTACCGACGCCTGAAAGGTCCAGTGCCTGTTCCGCTTGTACTGAACTGCAATTTTAGGACTTAGTTGAGCGTGATAGTTGGAAGGATGGTCGTAACGTAAGCCGGTAAGCACATTCCACTTGGAGGTGGGGTGCCACTCATGTTGCCCATATAGAAAATAATCTGTTTGTCTTTCTTTGGTCGGATAGCGGGAGGCTTCTATACTTTGGTAAACCAATCCTGCCCCGAGGGTAAGAGTCTGACCGGCGTTTAAGATATTTTCAGATTGTAATTCTTCTTTCCATATTTGTTGGCGGAAATAGTCGTTTTCATAGCTTGTATCTGTTTTAAAATCTGACAGGTCGTTATTTGTGCTGTATTCAGACCAGTAGTTACGCAGTTTTAATTTCCAGGTGGGGGAAAAACGATAAGTGAAAACCGGACTGATGTATCCGTCTTTAACTTTTCCTTCTCCTTTTATTATTAAAGAATCTTTTCCTGAAGTAACCTTATAATCATTTTGCAGGGTTTCTGTAAAATATTTTGCATCTACGACGGCTTTAAATGCAGGTGTAAATTGATATCGTAATTTCCCTTCGAGGGTATAATCTGTATAGGGATCAATGGTTTTGCCATAGGTATTTGGAGTGAGGTCATACCCTTCTGTATGAAACCGATTAAGTGAAAGTGAGGTCATACCGTTTGTGCCTAATGCAAGGTCTCCTGCGAGGGTAAGGTCTGTGCTTTGATGGCTGCCATATTGTGTTTTGGCGTAGATTCCGGTGCTTTTATTGTTTTTAGTAATGATGTTAATTACGCCACCGAGGGCGTCAGAGCCATATAGGCTGGAAGAGGGGCCTTTGATAATTTCGATCCGTTGTACATTGTTTAGAGAAATACGTGTTAAGTCCAGGGTTCCTGCGGTTCGCCCGATGACGGGTTCTCCATTTATCAGGATAAGGCAATACTCAGGCCCTATTCCCTGCATTTGTATGCCGTAGCCATGATTATTGATGATGGCCAACCCCGTCTGCTCAGACAGAATTTCATCCAATCGGCTTGCTCCCGAAGACTGAATTTGTTTCCGGCCGATAATAGTGACGGGTATTGGCACATCAGCAAGTTTGCGGCTGCTGCGCGTAGCAGTAACTACTACCTCTGTCAGGTCGTCTGCCTGCAACATGGAATCCGTTTGAGCGGAAGCCGCAAAAACCATAAAAAACAGGATCAGAGTTGAAAAACCTATTCCTCTATATAATAACATTTTTCTCATTCCTTGATAATACCGAACAATACCGGAGAACCGGTATTCATACGGCCGGGAGCAAGCCGGAAGAATGAAGGCACAAAGAAAAGACGATATAATTTAGTCCGTTTACTTTATCGGGAAATTTGGTAAGCAAAAGAGGAAATTTGCATCTATTTTGAATTGCTGTAACAAAAATTGGGGAATTTTCTCAACACTTTTTTTAAAAGGGGATAACGAACGCCAAAAAAGATTCGTAAAAAGGTGGATTTTAAAAGGTAAATAAACAGTTCTGCATTTCTGGCATTATATTTTAACTCTGTAATATTTACAAGAAGTATTTATTATGTTGCCACAAGAAAGAAAAACCACAGACCATGAAGAAATAAGAATATGGGTGGAGGAAAGAAATGGAAAACCGGCTTGTATAAGAGGGGTAGGAGAAAAAAGCGCTACCGGTTTGTTGCGGATTCACTTTCCTGGAGGAGTTGAAGAAGATTTAGAAGTTCTGGAATGGGAAACTTTTTTTGAAAAGTTTGATCAGGAAAAACTGATCTTCGTCTATCTTGATAAAAGAATAGATGGGGAATTAAGTAGATATAATGACATTATTAATTACTAAAACACATCATTATATAGAGAAGGGGGAATTCGTAAGTTTTTAGCAGTTTGTAGTCCCTGCCCGCTGTACAAGACTTTGGTCTTCGGCGGCCAAAACCTCTGGCGACAGCTCGCAGGCGAGGCTACGCGACTATTTAAGTGCCGTTAGGCCCGAAATATGGGTAAAAAGGATAATGGATCATCATCAGAGTGCCTTTAGGTACTCAATATTAACTGCCTGAAACTATTAAATATCACGATAGCGAGCTCTAAACA
>CAYRBD010000066.1:15799-18595 GCA_964422465.1 uncultured Chitinophagaceae bacterium | reverse complement strand
TCGCAATATATCTTGCTATCAAACTTTGTCCCACTACCAAAGCGGGACTGCAAAGGTACAGCATGATAATTTGTCAACCAAAAAAAGAAGAAAAAAAATCTGCTACCTTTGCAGAAAATACCTTTTATGATCCACAAGGCCGGATTTGTCAATCTCCTGGGAAAGCCCAATGCAGGGAAAAGCACGCTGCTAAATGCACTTACAGGGGAAAAACTGGCCATCACCTCTCCAAAAGTACAAACAACCCGACACCGCATCTCAGGCATTATATCAGGGGATAATTATCAGATCGTTTTTTCTGATACCCCGGGGATTATTGATCCTCACTACAAATTGCAAGAAAAAATGATGGCCTCCGTCCATGCCGCCACTGAAGATGCAGATGTGGCATTACTTCTGATGGATGTTAGAGATGACATTGAGAAGGTACAGCAGGTATTCCAACAACTTCCCTTAAAAGCGCCTAAGATTCTGGTTATTAATAAATGCGACCTGATTACAAAGGCCGATCTTCAAAAAATAAAAGAGGCTTTCTCCTCAGAAACCTGGGCCGCCAAAGTCGGAATCAGCGCTTTAAAGGGTCAAAACCTCAATGGATTACTGGAAGAAATCATAAAGCTTCTTCCGGAAGGGCCTCCTTATTATCCGGAGGATACACTGACAGACCGCCCGGTAAGATTTTTTGTATCAGAATTGATTCGGGAGAAGATTTATCTTCTTTTTCGAGAGGAAGTGCCTTATCAAACCACGGTACTTATCCGTCAGTTTGAAGAAAAAGCTACCCTTACGAAAATATCTGCAGACATCATTGTACAACGGGAAAGCCAGAAAGGGATTATCCTTGGGAAAAAAGGAAAAGATATTAAACAAATCGGTACCCTGGCCCGCCGGGATATTGAACAATTTCTGGACCGAAAAGTATTTTTAGAACTCCATGTAAAAGTCAGGAGTAAATGGCGGGATAAAGAACATTTTTTAAAGGAATACGGGTATCAATAAAACTGAAAATTCATTATGGCAGGATATACAGTAGCCATTGTCGGGCGACCCAATGTAGGGAAGTCCACTTTGTTTAACCGTCTGATAGAAAGCAGAAAAGCCATTGTAGATGACATTAGCGGTGTAACCCGGGACCGGCAATATGGAATGGCAGACTGGAATGGAAAATATTTTAATGTGATAGATACCGGAGGTTTTGTTTCGCACTCAGATGATGTTTTTGAAAAGGAAATCAGAAAACAGGTGCAGCTGGCTATGGAAGAAGCCCATCTTATCATATTTGTTTGCGATGTAACAACCGGTATGACCAATCTGGACCAAGAGATGGCCAACCTCCTCCGGCGAACCCAAAAGCCCGTCATAGCGGTGGTCAACAAAGTAGATAACCATCAGCGGATGCTGGATGCGACGGAATTTTACGGACTTGGATTTGAGAATATACAATTTATTTCCTCTATAACCGGTGGTGGAAGTGGAGAACTGCTGGATAAGCTGGTATCTTTCATTCCGGAACAGGAACAGGAAGACAATCCAGAAGAAGAACTTCCAAAGATTGCCATTATCGGTCAGCCGAACGTGGGAAAATCCTCCCTGTTGAATCTTTTGGTTGGAGAAGAACGAAACATTATTTCCAACATTCCCGGAACCACGCGTGATACGATACATACCCGCTACAACCTGTACAAAAAAGACTTTATTCTGATTGACACCGCCGGTATACGAAGGAAAAGCAAGGTACACGAAGACCTGGAGTTTTATTCCGTCATACGGGCCATCAAAGCCGTAGATGAATCGGATGTCTGCCTGCTTTTACTGGATGCAGAAAAAGGGATTACCGCCCAGGACCTGAGCATATTCAGCATGGCTGTAAAAAAAGGGAAAGGAATCGTACTCCTGGTCAACAAGTGGGACTTGATCCAAAAAGAAACCGACACTGCTCTGGCCTATGCAAAAGGATTAAAGAACAAATTGGCGCCTTTCACGGATGTTCCCATTTTATTTACTTCTGTACTTGAGAAAAAAAGAATCTTTAAAGCCCTGGAAACCGCCCTGCAAATCTATGAAAACAGAAAAAAACGCATTCCATCATCCAAATTAAATGATGTAATGCTAAAAGCCATCAACAAATATCCTCCCCCAATGGTCAGAGGATACAAAGTCAACATTAAATATGTTACGCAACTGCCCACCCTAATCCCGTCTTTTGCCTTTTTCAGTAACCACCCCAAAGATATTCGCCCTCCCTATAAACGGTATCTGGAAAATCAATTACGGCAAAACTTTAATCTTAGCGGAGTGCCGATACGACTATTTTTCAGGAAAAAATAAACAAGAAAAGCGCTTTCTTTTTTTTATCTTAAAATCCTATCTTGCGGCCAGCTATCCATTCAGGAATATCAAACGACGACCCATGCATATCAACTGGAAAAAAGAAATATTTCCCCATATTTATGCCATTCTGGCTTTTTTAATTTTGGCCTTTGCTTATTGTAGTCCGGTCTTAAATGGAGAACAAGTTCGCCAGGGGGACATGTTACAATTTGAAGGCATGGCACATGAAGCAAAAACCTTCTACCAGCAAACCGGAGAGGCGCCTTTATGGTCCAACAGTATGTTTGGCGGAATGCCTACTTTTTTAACCTATACCGGACCTCCTTCCAATAAAGCTACTATTATCAACAGCCTGACCACCTTATGGATGCCCCGCCCTGTAAACATGTTGTTTATTGCCATGCTCGGGGTTTATTTTTTGTTGTCAGTTTTGGGATTTAAGTACTGGGTCAATTTATTTGGAGG
>CAYRBD010000066.1:0-15699 GCA_964422465.1 uncultured Chitinophagaceae bacterium | reverse complement strand
GTCTGGCGGTTTATCCTGGCCCTGAAAGAAAAACAATTAAAATCTTTTATAATTGCTTCTTTAATAGGTATTGGAGCTGGTGTGCTTGCAGCTGTTCCTTCTCTCCCCCGCATCATGATCACACAGGAATATGCTAAATATTCCATCCGCGACAGTCAATCCCAACTGACCTTAAAGGACAACGTTAACAACAGGATTGAAAAGGGCGGTTTAAACATTGATTATGCTTTTCAGTGGAGCCTGGGCAAGCTGGAAAGTTTTTCAGTATTTATCCCCAATGTATATGGCGGGCCTCCCCCCTCAGATAATTTTTTACCCGAATCACATACTTATGAACAGCTAACCCGATTGGGAGCACAACCACAGCAGGCAGTCAGCATAGCCAATCGTACTTTTTATTGGGGGCCACAGCCCTTTACCTCGCCGGTTTATTTCGGCGCTATAATCTGTTTTTTATTCATCTTATCGCTATTTATTATCCAAAGCAGGCACAAATGGTGGCTGCTTGCGGTCACTCTTCTCAGTTTTCTGATGGCCTGGGGAAGCAATTTTTCTGCATTTAACGACTTTTTATTTAACCACCTCCCGCTTTATAACAAATTCCGGGCGCCCTCTATGATCCTGGTTATCCCTCAACTTACTTTCGTGATCATGGCAACCTGGGCATTGAATGATATACTAACTGGAAAATGCAGTAAAAAAGTCTGCTGGGAAGCCTTAAAAAAGGCATTTTACGTGGCAGTCGGGCTGATCATTTTTATTTGGTTTCTGGTTGCAGGCGGATTAGGCTATACCGGAACGAATGACGCCAGTTTAACACAAATGCTTGGCGATCAGGTTATGGATCAACTCCGGCAAAGCATCCATAAAGACCGCGCCGCTTTGTTTCAAAAGGATGCCATCCGAACCTTTATCTTTGTAGCGCTCACATTTATTCTCCTGTGGGCCTTTATAAAAGAAAAAATAAAACCAGTCTATTTATTTGTTTTCATGAGTATCCTGTTGCTATTTGATCTTTTTCAGGTAGATAAAAGATACCTGAATGACAACAGTTTTGTACCCGAGGAACAATTGGCCAATCATTATCAACCTTCGGAAGCAGAAAGGCAAATCCTGCAGGATAAAGCGCCTGACATCCGCACGTTAAACCTGAGCGTGGGATTTTCAAACATTTTTAATAGCGCCACCACTTCCTATTTCCTCAAAACCGTGGGGGGGTACAGCCCGGCCAAGCTCTGGCGATATCAGGACCTGATCGACCATCAGCTCACACCAAACCTGCAAACTATTTATGGCGCTTTTCAAAGTAAAAAGGGTATAGATAGTTCCACTTTTCAGCTATTGAATTCCTTCCCTGTTCTCAACATGTTAAACACAAAATATTTTATCATTGACCCCAATAGCCCGCCGCTGTTAAACCTCCGGGCGCTCGGAAATGCCTGGTTTGTGGACAGCATTCGCTGGGAACCGGATGCCAATAAAGAGATGCTTGCATTAAGCAATTTTGATCCTTCAAATACCGCAATCATTCAGTCATCTTTTAAAAACAAAGTCAGGAATACCGCTCTGATAAAAGATACTTCCGCACATATTGAATTGACCCGCTACGGGCTCAACCAACTACAATACCAATCTACTAATAACCAGGATGGATTCGGTGTATTTTCAGAAATCTATTATCCGAATGGATGGAAAGCTTATATCGATAAAGAAGAAGTACCTATTGTACCGGTCAATTATGTATTGAGAGGCATTAATATACCTGCCGGGAAGCACGAAATCGTATTTAAATTCCATCCCCAGATTTTCTATACCGGACAAATCCTTTCAAGCGTCAGTTCCGGTATTTTAATCCTGCTGATTCTCATTGGTCTGGGATTCGATTTTTACCGGAAGCATAGGAGTTCCGCTGCTTCATCGCCTCATAAAGAATAATTCCGGCAGCCACGGAAACATTAAAGGAATCAAAAGTACCCGCCATGGGAATTTTAAATACGGTGTCAGCAGATTTCAACAAAGCCTTTTCTACTCCTTTGTCTTCTGAGCCCATAATAATCGCTGAAGGCCCCGACCAGTCACAATTATAAACATATCGCTCCCCCTCTGAAGAACTGGCAAAAACCTGAAAGCCATTTAAATGCAGAGTATCTATTGCTTTTTTCAAATAACGAACCCGGCAAACAGAAAGGTGCTCCAGCGCCCCCGCAGAGGTCTTGACTGCTTCCTCATTCAAAGAAGCCACGCCTTTTTCCGGAACTATTAACGACTGCGCACCACAACAGACCGCACTCCGGGCTATAGCTCCCACATTCCTGACATCCGTAACCGAATCAATAATCACAAATAATGGTACTTCGCCACTCTCTACTACCTGTGAGATCACTTCCTGCAGATCAAGGTAAGTTACTTTTGAAACGATTGCTATGCATCCCTGGTCATTGGCCCGGCCAGAACGGCGTGCCGGATGCAGCCGATTGAGTTTCTCTTCAGGAACAGCATGTACGGGAATATGCCTCTTTTGAGCCAATTCACTCAATTGCTTTACGGCTTCTCCCCTGGAGTTTTTAAGTAAAAAAATCCTTTCAATAGCCTGACCTGTTTTTATAGCCTCTATAACAGGCTGCCGGCCGGTAATCAAGGAGGGTCTGGATGCTTTCTTCACGCTGTTTTGAGGTTTATCTATTTAACTCGTAAAATTTTCATCTTTAAAATAGCCGCCACGGATACAGAATCAGTTATTTCACCCGCCATCACCATCTCCACTGCATCCTCAAAAGGGATCCTTTTTATTTGAAGTATTTCGGTGTCTTCCGGCCGGCTCTTATGCCGACTCAGCCCGGTAGCCAAAAATATCTGACAGCTCTCATCTGTAACAGAATTTGAAAGATCCATTTTTAGCAGGGGTTTCCATTCGGTGGCTTTCAGTCCGGTTTCTTCCAGCAATTCCCGTTTTGCCGCATCAAGGGGTTCTTCATACAGCGGCCCCCCTCCTTCCGGAATCTCCCAACTGTATTTCTGTTGAGGATATCTAAATTGCCCCACCAGGTAAATGCAGTCTTCTTCATCAAGGGCAACAATCCCAATAGCCTTATTTTTAAAATGGACTACGCCGTAAATTCCTTCTCCCCCAAGCGGTTTGATCACCTGGTGTTCTTCTACCTTAATCCAGGGATTGTCATATTTTAATGCTGAACTTATAAAAGTCCAGGGATTAGAATCTAAATCAACCATCGGGCAAAATAAGTGAAAAAGCAGGAAAGAAAATAATTTTCAACCTAACAAACCCAGAAGAAGGGTTCCGAGATAAATAAGTAAAACCAGCTTAACCAGTTCTGCACCTACGTAATAGATGTGCAGACGAGAACGGGGTGTCTTTTCCCCCTGAATAACCAAGTTAGCACGGCGATCCATTTTGGGTAACCATATCAACGTTTGTAAAAGAAGAATAAGAACTAAAATGATCCCAAATACAAGTAAATCACCATACTGACCCACCCCTGAAAAAAGAGCGCCGATAATTAGCAAAACAAAGCAAGCCCATTCTACCCGGTTAAGGGCCTTAAAGATTAAACGACCAATACTCAAACCAACAGGGAGCTTTACCCCTGGAGCCCTGAACTTTAGCCACGATTCCATAAAACTAATGGCTCCCACAAATCCAACCCAGATAAAGCAAATTCCAACCATGAAAGAAAGACCCATCTCAAAAACTATTATTCCACAAAGATATCACAAAAAAGGAATAAACAAGTTCATATAATGTTCGGGCGTGAAGTAACGGATCAGGAAAAACAGCCCCCAGGCGATAAACGCAATTACAAGTACCCACACCCACGCGGGTATGGCCAATGGTGTTTCCGAACCGGTAACAATAAACATATCCGGTCGTTCATGTCCGTAAGCATTGATTGTTATAGGCAAGTCATGGTCCACTACGTCATTATCCTGCAATCCCACTACCGTAATAGCCGGTCCATTTCTCACACTGAAGGGTATTTCTTTTACCCCTTCTCTGCCTTTTGTAGAACGTGCAACTACCCTTAACAGATGCTTTCCATCCGTCATTTTAGTCGTATCCAGCACCATTTTAACCGGTGGGTGATATTCTGCCAGAGGAGTAGTACTGTCGTCCAGGTAGATACGAACAATTCGGTTATCCTTTTCCATAGGTCTGCTGATTAGGGTTTAAAATGCGGTACTTTATATGATCATGATCCTTTTCACCTGGCTTTACTAAAAATTTGATACTATAAAATAAAACGACTAATACAAAAGCAATCCCTGTGTACATTATAATATAATCCCATGTACCTTGTGGTCCCGGGCCATGAACAACACCTTTTAGCCATGAAGGTTGTTGTTCTTCGCATAATTTACAAGCCATTGCAGCAGGCATGGAGGCCAGTAACACAAAAACAAAAGCAATGAATTTTTTCATAAGACTTCAGATTTTAGGATGAACAAAAATAATTATTTCTTTTAATTTTACTTTCCTTCTTCTTCTTTACGAACCTTGCTAACCTCTTCTACCGTAACTTCTTTCCCGGTATTTCCCCAACTGGTCCGTTCGTAGTTAACGATAGCTGCAATTTCATCGTCAGAAAGGCGGTCTTTAAAAGGCGGCATAACACTATACTGTGGGCGCGAATTATACCCCTCCAAAATAATCTTTATATGCAGGGAAGCATCATCATCATTCACTACCGAACTGCCTTTTAAGGGGGGAAAAGCCCCTTTCACACCCAGGCCGGTCGTCTGGTGACAAATTGCACAATCAGTGTTGAACAAAGCTTTCCCATCAGCTGACGGTGCACCGCTGGCCGACTGGTTCCCGCTTCCTCCTCCAGAACCGGAAACCGGAGCAGCAGCAGAAGCAGTGGCGGATTTAGACTTACTTCCATATTTGGCATCCGGTAGAAAATCTTCCGGTGTTGGAATTTCATCCTGTTTTAATGAAAGCAGGTAAGCCACTAAATCCTGTGCCTTCTGAGTAGCAACGATAGTACCTTTTATATTATGTTCCTTTCTGTAATCATCGGGGATATTAACAATGACATCCTTAGTCGAATCCACATGAGATTTTGTCTCAAAAAGCCAGGTAAAAGCGGGCATTACAGATTGCGGAACCACCGCCCTGGGGTTGTACAAATGCGTGTACTGCCAGGCGGCTGCCGGAAGACGTTGCCCCACATTAGTCAGATCCGGGCCGGTACGCTCGCTCCCCAGCAAAGAGGGAGACTGCTGCCAGACATTCATCCTTTGTTTACTATAATAATAATCTGCCGGGATAGAAGGACGGCTTCCCCACATCTTATCCATTTGAATGTTACGAACCTGCTGAGTATGACAGGCTACGCAACCATTATCAATATATACTGCCAGCCCCCGGCGTTCCGAAGCCGACATGCCTTTATCATCCGGTAAGGGCCCATTATTATCCTCTACCTGAAAAGCTGGTACAACGGCAATAAAAATAGCCAGTATCGCGTACATGACGAAAATAGTTACCAGCAACTCCTTATGATTTTTATGAAAATTAAAAAGCATTGATTTGAAATTTTAAGCTACAGATAATGTTTGTGCTGTTTCAGAATCTCCTGTGTCTGGCAGGACAGTTGCTAATGCCTTGTCCGGCTTTCTGCAAATTACCCACATGTTATAGGCAAATACCACATGAGAAAACAGCATCAGCGATCCACCAACAGCACGCCACAGCCAATAAGGAGCCATTTTTACCACGGTTTGAATAAAAGGAACTCCTTCCATCCACATCACACCCTTCATGGTACCGCCAATCATCAAAGAAAATTCATAAAGAAGCAACCCTACAAAAGCCAGCCAGAAATGCATTCCCACTAAAGACTGTTGAGGTTCCCGGCCCATAATACGTGGCATCAGATAATAAATACACCCCCAAACCATAAAACAGACAATACCATACATGGTCATGTGCGAATGCGCTACCGTGTAATCCGTAAGGTGCCAGGCATAATTGGTAAAACGGAAAGCTTCAATACTTCCCTGTGAAGAACCAAGGAAATAATAGATAACCCCGACTAACAAAAAAGGCAACACGTAGCTGTCTGATATGGCCTTCCAACTTCCCTTCATGGTCAGAAGGAAGTTAGTTGTACCCGCAATTACCGGGATAAACATACCCACACTAAAGACAATGGCAATCGTCTGTAACCACCAGGGTAGCGGACTAAAAATAAAATGATGGGTACCTATCATTGTGTAAAACAACATCTGAGTCCAAAAGGCCAACACCCCCAGTGAGTAGGAATAAATAGGTTTGTTAAGGGCTGCAGGAAGAAAATAATACATCAATCCCAGGGTAAAAGTCATAAACCACATGCCTACCGCATTATGCATATAATAACCCTGGACAACCGTTTCTCCCAGGCCGGTTTGGTACCACGGAAGGTAACCGATTGTAACCATTATAGTCGTCCAGGCAAGAGCACCAAGAATATACCAGTTAGAGATGTAAATCTCTGATGCTTTACGGGTAGCTATTGTTTTATAAAAATTATACAAAGTAAGAATAAGTCCGGTTGCAAACAGGCTCATTATAGGCCAGATATATTCACGATATTCTCCACCGCCATTGTTGATACCGGCCATCAGAAAAATATCTCCCAGTAAAACAGCCGCATTAATGAGCCAAAAGGACCACCATCCTATTTTCAGGCTAAAAAGCTTGTTATTAGAGGTGCGGGGAACTACAAAATTCCCCAATCCGATCATGGCCATAGAAACCCAACCCCAAAAAACGGTGTTGGTGTGAACGGGCCGCAACCTGCCAAAGCTAAGCCAGGAAATATGGTCTGCATCCGGCGCAACCAGTTTTATTCCGAGATACTCCCCTACCGAGGTACCAAAAACCAGCCAGAAAGCCGACATCCCAATAAAAGCAACAATCAACTTTCGCAAACCCGGATCAATTTGAATGGCTTCTCGCAAATATTTTTTTTCACTAATGAACGGCACTTCCATCTTGGATGACGCCCGTGTAATAATACCATGCCGATCCTCCGGGCTGTCTTCGCCGGATAGTTCGTTCCCTTTCAGCCGGAACAAAAGGGCTTTTCTCCTTTCTTCCAGCATACTGTCCAATTCTTTCCCTTCCAACTCAAGCAACTCTTTTCGGATAATATCCTGTTCTTTTTGTTTCCGGTTATACTTTGCCTTGTTGATCAATTTATTTAAGCGTACCGACATGATAAGCGCCAGCAATATCAATAACAAAATAGCCACTACAATGGCTCCTATAATACCAATATGTTCAAATACCTCTTTAGACGGCACATCTTCCTGTACCTGGGCAAAAAGTCGTTGAGGATAAACATTTAGTAAGGCGAATAGAAACAGAAAGACTGAAAAGACTTTGGAATACTTCATCGTTTACACATTATAGATAAGGAAATAATATCATTTTATGGATCAGAAAATACGGATTAATCAGAAGATGTTAAGAAGGAGGGTTTGTTTTCAGATTTCGTTCATCAATAAGTTTCCTGATTTCACTTTCACTCAAACTCATAACATCTTCCGAAGTGGGATGTCTATCAATCTTTTTATCCCCGTCTGCCTCTGTTTCTAAAGAAGCCAATTCCCGGACACGGGCAAGCAGCAAAAGCCCCAGAAATACCAAAAAGATAACCCCTAGTACGGCAAGGCCGATAATAAGACCGGTAGAAGTAAGTGAACCCGCGGAACCCAGCCCTTTTGCCATTACACTTGCAGGAAAAAGAAATCCGGAAACCCACAGGAAAGAGAAAAATGCAACTGTTTTTTTCATCATGGAAAATGATTTGCGAGCCTGTATTTACAAACTCTTCCTTTTTAAAAGATTAAAATAATATCTTATTAAAGCGCCAAAGATAAAGATAAAACCGAAAAAAAAGTTGAAACTATCTTTTTTTATTTGAAATTACAGCAGGCGAAGCAAATAATGTTGGGAAGCCGCAGACATATCCCTCCAGACTTTATTTAATTCAGAACCATAAAAAACCATATTCATGCCACATAGCGGATACAATTCAAAAATCATTTTCCGCGCTTCTTCAACTGCCTTTTTCGAGTTTCCGATCAGCTCCGCTAAATAATGTTCCTCTGCAGTTTCCCCATTTTCATAGAAATTCCAGGTTTTTTTCAGGGTTTCATACATTTTATCACGTGCATGCAGGAAGCGGCGAATCACTTTCTCGGAAAATTGCCTGATCCGGAAATCCTCACTAAGCTTATGCGAGCTGTACAAAGGCTTTTTCTTCTCAATCAATTCATTGAACAGGTCTATAAAATGGAAGGCCATTCCCGTGGACATACAAGCCATATTGACAACGGCCAATGTTTCAAAAGGGAAACGGTAAAGTGGCCCGGAGGCAAAAGCCGAGGGCTTCACCAGAGAGAAAACATGGGAATCCGGTACAAAAAGATTTTCCACACTAAATTCATTGCTGTTGGTAGCTCTCAAGCCTGTCGTCTTCCAGGTATCCTGGACAGCAACATCTCTTGTAGGAAAAATAAAAGAACGGAAAGCCTGTTCTCCATTTTCTTGTAGAACGGGTTGTTCTTTTTCGTCAAAAAGCAGGGCATTAGCGGTAAAATAAGTAGCATGGGCAGAGCCGCTCGCATATTTCCAATGACCCGACAAGCAATATCCTTTACCGGTTCTTTTGGCCATGCCACCAGAGGCACCACTGCCAGCGCACCAGGTTTCCGGCCTCTTAAACATATCCTGGGAAACCGTCTCTTCCAGGTATCCTGCAAACATGTTGGCGCCGGCCCCCAGGTTAACCAGCCAGCCCAGGTTCCCATCCACCCAGGCCAACGCCTCAAAATAAGACACTATTCTTGGTAACGGCCATTCTGTACCACCACAACTTTTGGGTACCATAATCCGTAAAGCATCCTGTTGAAAGATGAACTCCAGGCATACGTCATTCAGTTTTCCCAGCTGCTCAATGGCAAAAGTCTCTTTTCGCAGTTTTTCAACCGCATTATTTTCTATTAATTCTTTGGGATGTAAAACTGCCGAATTCATAAATAGAATTTTAATTTAGGTCATATTAAGTTAGATTATAAATTATCCTGTTAGCCCTCAGACCAGCTGGCGCCACCATCCTTTTCGTCTTTTACCACGATTCCCATTTTTTGTAAAGAATCACGTATCTGGTCAGAGGTGGCATAATCTTTTTTTCTCCTGGCGTCCTTCCGTATTTCTAAAAGAAGTTGCATGACCTCCTCCAGTTTATCATCCGTTTTCACCTTTTCCTGCTTCAGGCCCAAGATATTTTCAAGAAAGTCCTTCCAGGTTTTCCTTATCAATCGGAATACTTCAATCGATACCTCCTTCATTTTAATTTGCCCTGACTTCAGTGAATTAATAACCGGAACCATCTCAAAAAGGCTGGCCAACACCTTAGCGGAGTTGAAGTCATCATTCATAAAATCGGTGCAGTCCAGGCATCCTTTTTCCAATTGATCATTTAAGTCCTTATTGCCCCCCTGCGTCTCCCGCGGTTCCTGCAGCTCCTGCAGCGTTTCATACGCGCTCCACAACCTGTTAAGCCCTTTTTCGGCTGCCTGCAGGGCTTCATTGGAAAAATCCAGCGTACTCCGATAGTGGGTTTGAAGAATAAAAAAGCGAACCGTCATCGGACTGTATCCCTTTTCTAATAAGGGATGATTGCCACTAAAAAGCTCGGTTAGTTTAATAATGTTGTTGTAACTCTTGCCCATTTTCCGTCCATTAATGGTAATCATGTTGTTATGAATCCAGTAACGGGCGGGGTTTTTGCCGTAAGTGACCGTACTCTGGGCAATTTCACACTCGTGGTGGGGAAATTGCAAATCCATCCCTCCGCCATGAATATCAAATTGTGCTCCCAAATATTTACTGCTCATAGCCGAGCACTCGATATGCCAACCCGGGAACCCCATTCCCCATGGGCTGTTCCAACGCATCAGGTGTTTATCCGGCGCCTTTTTCCAAAGCGCAAAATCTATTTTATTACGTTTTTCATCCTGCCCTTCCAGCGTACGGGTAGTTTCCAGAAGATCAGCTACTACACGTCCGCTCAACTTACCATAAGGGTATTCCTCAGCATATTTTTTTACATCAAAATAGACAGAGCCGTTTACCACATAAGCATATCCTTTTTTAAGGATATCCTCAATCATGGAGATCTGCTCCAGAATATGCCCGGTAGCAGTCGGTTCTATACTGGGCTCCAGGCAATTGAATTGTAACATAGCCCAATGGAACAGGTTGGTATATTTTTGTACCAACTCCATGGGCTCCAATTTCTCCAGGGCCGCCTTGGAGGATATTTTATCTTCAGCTTCCCGGCCTTCTTCTTCAAAATGACCGGCATCGGTAATATTCCGGACATACCGCACCTTGTATCCCAAGTACATCAGATAACGATAGATCATATCAAAAGTAATGAACGGGCGCGCATGCCCCAAGTGAGATTCCCCCGAAACTGTTGGACCACACACATACATACCCACATGGCCGGGGATTAAAGGCTCAAAAATCTCTTTCTCCCGGGAGAGGGCATTATAAAATTGTAATTCAGACATAGCAGATTTCATCTGGGGCAAAGATAATCAAATCCATTGCAGGAAAGGAATTGTTACTTATAGTCTTTGATATACTACTTCACAATCGCATCCAAAGCCGCATGCACCTCCCCAAAGTCAAACTTTTTCATTGTTTCTTCCATCATCCTTGTTATTTCTCTATTGCAAAGGTTACCAATGCTGCCTTCATGGGTATGGTTGACCTCGGTAGAATAGGTAAAATCACCCTTTTCAATGGAGCGCCCTATCTGTTTATAAGCATCCCGGAAAGGAACCCCGTCAAGCACCAGCTTATTAACCTCCTCCACACTAAACAGATATTTATATTTTTCATCTTTGAGAATATCCTTGTTGATCTCAACATGGGAGTACATCAGGGAGGCCATTTTCAAACAATCCTTTAGTGTTTTAAAAGCGGGGAAAAGATGTTCTTTCAGCAATTGGAGGTCTCGCTGATACCCTGTTGGCAGGTTGGAGGTCATCAGCATTAACTCATTGGGCAACGCCTTTATCCGGTTACAATAAGAACGGATCAACTCGAATACATCGGGGTTCTTCTTATGGGGCATAATAGAAGAACCGGTAGTCAGTTCATCCGGGAAATGGATAAACCCAAAGTTTTGATTGACATACAAGCAGGTATCCATAGCCATTTGAGATAAGGTAGCGGCAATATTGGCCAGAGCCTGTGCCACCACACGCTCGGTCTTTCCTCTTCCCATCTGCGCATACACCACATTGTAATTTAAATCTTCAAATCCTAATAATTTAGTAGTCATCTTTCGGTTTAAAGGGAAAGAAGATCCATAGCCCGCTGCAGACCCCAGTGGATTTTTATTAACCACCCGGTATGCAGCCTGAAGAAGAAGCATATCATCAGACAAGCTCTCCGCAAATGCGCCAAACCAAAGTCCAAAAGAAGAGGGCATAGCTACCTGCAGATGCGTATAGCCGGGATAGAGATAATCTTTATATTGATTACTCAATGCAATCAGCTGGTCAAAAAAACTTTTTACCTCCTGAGCCAGTTTTTCCAGTTCATCCCGCAGAAACAATTTTACGTCCACCATTACCTGATCGTTACGGGAACGACCACTGTGAATTTTCTTGCCGGCCTCCCCCAATCTTTGCGTGAGCAACTGCTCTATCTGTGAATGAATATCTTCTACATCCTCTTCCAGCTTAAATTGGCCTGCCTGAATTTCGTGATAAATATCTTTCAGGCCGGCCGATAGTATTTCCAATTCTTCTTTGGTAAGCAAGTTTACAGATTCCAGCATCTTAATATGTGCAAGGGAACCTAATACATCAAAAGGAGCCAGATACAAATCCATCTCCCGGTCTTTGCCAACAGTGAATTTATCTACTTCTTCTAAAGCAACTTTATCTTTTTGCCAGAGTTTCATGGTGGTTGAATGGTTGTATGGTCAAATGGTTGGTTGAAGTCAATGGCCGCAATATTACGGCAAAACCCAAAGAAAACAGAAAGGAGGCCATCTTTTTTTAAAATTACTCCACTTGTTTTAAAGCTGTTTCAAATTATAAACCATGCTCCAAAACGGGGTACAACTCTTCCGGCTCAAATCACCGCTTCCAACATGCCGATATAGGTGTCAATACCTTCTTCTATTTCATGCAACCAGATAAATTCATTCGCGCTATGAGAACGGGCCGAATCTCCGGGACCTACCTTTACGGAGGCGGTGGGTATTAAAGCCTGGTCTGAAGTAGTAGGAGAGCCATAGACGTTCTTCCCCAGACTCAATGCCGCCTGAATTATAGGGTGATTTTTATCAATAGAGGAAGATCGTAAACGGGTGGAACGCGGATTGACCTCACATTTTACCTGTTGCCTGATAATCTGGAGGATTTCTTCATGACTGTATGCATCCGTTACCCGTATATCCACCGTAAAGTGACATTCTGAAGGAACCATATTATGGAGCTCGCCCGCACGAATAACGGAAACGGTCATCTTAACCGGCCCCAAAGTTTCGGATATTTTGGGAAAACGATAATTCTTAAACCACAGAATATCCTCAATAGCGCGATAAATTGCGTTGTCTCCTTCCTCCCGCGCTGCATGGCCTGCTCTGCCATGAGCTACACAATCCAACACCATCAAACCTTTCTCTGCCACCGCACTGTCGGTTAGGGTTGGTTCTCCCACCAAAGCAAAAGCAATATTTGCAGGCAATTGTGAAAGGATACTTTCAATCCCGTTTTTTCCGGAGTTTTCTTCTTCTGCAGTAATGGCTATAGCAATATTATACTTTAAATTTTCTCTTTCATAGAAATATCTGAAGGCTGCCAGTAGAGAAACTACACAGCCTCCCGCGTCATTGCTTCCCAAACCGAATAGTTTCCCTTCTTCCACCGAAGGGGTAAACGGGTCCCTGGTATAAGCTTTATTAGGCTTTACCGTATCATGATGAGAATTTAAAAGTATGGTAGGCTTTGATTCATCAAAATATTTGTTTACTGCCCACACATTATTTCCTGAGCGATTGTGTTCAATATGGTTTTCCCCTAAAAACCGGCAAATAAGAGAGGCGGTATGGTCTTCTTCTCCGCTGAAAGAGGGCGTGGCGATCAGTTGTTTTAGTAAGGCCACAGCATCTTTATATAATAAACTGGTATTCATTTTGAGTTGTTTTTCCTGGTTGAGTACAGGCTGATAAAGTAAATTTGAAATTCTCCTTTCTTAGAAATAGCGGCAGATAGCCGCACAAATAGTCTATTACCCCCAAAGGGGTGGTGGAAGAAGAGGAAACCTATTTACTTTAATCCAACTCATATCTACTTTATTAAGGTACCGGAAACCTGGTCTCCGGTATTTTTAACCAGGTCGTTTGCGTGTCCTATTAAAACGCTAGCTACTCCCCGGTCTATCGCATCAAAAGCGTTGTGCAATTTAGGCAAAATTCCATCAGCCAGCGCTTTTTGGTCCAACATTTTTTGATATATTTCTTTATTTATCAAAGGTACAACAGAATTTTCATCATTAATATCCCTTAAAACCCCCTTTTTCTCAAAACAATACATCAACCGGACGTGATAGTCTTCTGCTAAAGCAGTTGCCAATATGGAAGCTATGGTATCTGCATTTGTATTTAATAGCTGCCCTTTGCCATCATGCGTCAGGGGAGCAAAAACAGGAATCAGTTTATTTTCCAGAAACAATTTTAAAACCGGAATCTTAAGACCTGCCTTCACATCTCCCGCAAATCCATAATCGATTGCTTTCACCGGTCTTTTTACCGCCGGTATGCAATTGGCATCCGCTCCGGTCAATCCGATTGCATTGCAGTCCAACGCTTGTAATTGAGCCACCATATTTTTATTGATTAGCCCGCCATAAACCATTGTCACCAATTCAATTGTGGCCCGGTCTGTGATTCTCCTGCCTTCCTGATACCGGGAAACAATTCCCAATTTTTTCCCTATTTCAGTGGCCCGCTTTCCACCGCCATGAACGAGCACCTTTTTCCCGGGAAGGCTGGCGAAATCATTTAAAAAGTGTTGTAACGCAGCGGGGTCATTTATCACATTACCCCCTATTTTTACTACTCTTACTTCTTCCTTCCCTTCTTTCACTTTCTTCTCTTATTTTTTAATAATTCTGCCAGAACAGCTTGTGCTGCCCAAACGCGGTTGCCGGCTTCTTCAATCACAATGGACTGTGGGCTGTCTAAAACCTCATCCGATAGGACCAGGTTACGCCTGACCGGCAGGCAATGCATTACTTTCGCATTCCGGGTATTTTTCAATTTCTCAAGCGTCAGCATCCAGGAAGGATCCTGTGTTAAAACTTTCCCATATTCCCGGTAAGAAGACCAATTTTTCACATACACAAAATCTGCATCTTTGAGCGCCTTTTCCTGATCGTATTCAATGGTGGCCCCTTTTGTAAATTGCTCATCCAAATCATACCCCCCGGTAGGCGGATGGGTAATAACAAATTCAGCTTTATCCCACACGGTCATCCACTGCGAAAACGAATTGGCCACAGACTGCGGAAGCGCTTTCGTATGAGGCGCCCACGACAAAACCACTTTGGGCCTTTTGTCAGGATGGGCTATCAGGTCTGCCTCTTCGGTAATGGTGAGCAAGTCGGCCAGGCTTTGCAACGGATGCAGGGTAGCGCTTTCCAGACTGATCACCGGAATCCCGGCATATTTTACAAATTGCGAAATGTATTTTTCCTGGTAGTCTTCTTCCCTGTCCTTCAAGCCCGGGAAGGTACGAATAGCCAGTAAATCAAAATATTGGCCCATCACAGCTGCCGCTTCTTTTACATGTTCTGATTTGGAACCGTCCATAACGACACCATCCGCAAATTCTAACTGCCATCCCTCTTTATCAATATTAAAAACCACTATCTCCATGCCCAGGTTTCTGGCCGCTATCTGCGTACTGATCCGCGTACGCATACTCGGGTTGAGAAAAATTAAACCGAGGGTCCGATGCTGACCGAGTGTTTTATCCTTAAAGGGTTCCTGCTTATAAGCCAAAGCGCTGCCTATTAGAGCAGAAATATCATCAACGTTTTTTACAGAAAGGAATTGGTCCATTTTTTCAGTTTGCAGTTTTTAATTTGCAGTTCACAGTTTGCAGTTGGCAGTTTGCAAGGTCGGAAAACTTTCTAACTTACATCCTCAAATCTACCACCTCTGCCTTCGGATAATCCGCTTTATTGAAAATAAAATCCGAATCGCTCACTGATATATTGGGGGTAAAGGTATTAATTACGTAGGTATATCTATACCCTCCCTTCGCAAAAATTTCCATACTCAGGAGCCGGTACTCCTTTTTGTCAATTAAAGCCAAAATCTTAAAATAGGATTTGGACTTGTCCAGCGGCGTCATTTCTATAACATCCGCCCCTACTCCATTCACTGTAGAAGAACCACTCAGCCTGTAAAGGAAATTTTTATCATAGAAGTCCGAAAATAGAGAAGAAGGCGTTAGTTCTCCTTCCTTTGGCTGATATTTCGTTATCTGAACTTCGTTATTTTCTTTGTTATAAGTCCACAGGGTACTTCCATCGCAAAAAACAGTTTGTGCTCCCAGGTGGAATTTAAACTTCTCTTTTTGAAGCCAAAG
>CAYRBD010000065.1:0-18607 GCA_964422465.1 uncultured Chitinophagaceae bacterium | reverse complement strand
CGCAGGTTCGAATCCTGCTCTGCCCACGGAAACAGTTGGCAGTTATCAATTTGCAAACTGCAGACTGATGACTGAAGAAGCGGGAGTAGCTCAGTTGGTAGTCCGCCTCAGGCGGATTCAAGTTGTAGGTCTTTAAAAGGTAAGGGTTAAAGCGGGAGTAGCTCAGTTGGTAGAGCGACAGCCTTCCAAGCTGTAGGTCGCGAGTTCGAACCTCGTCTCCCGCTCTTATTTCAGCTGTTGTAGCTCAGCGGTAGAGCACTTCCTTGGTAAGGAAGAGGTCGGCAGTTCAATCCTGCTCAACAGCTCAGAGCAGATTTTTTGTATATTCTAAGTAAAACCGTAAATATTAAAAACAAATAACGATGGCAAAAGAAACCTTCAATCGGGATAAACCCCATGTAAACATTGGTACCATCGGTCACGTGGATCATGGTAAAACAACGCTGACAGCAGCCATTTCTTCTATTCTGTCCTCAAAGGGATGGGGAGAAAAAAAGGATTATGATGCAATTGATAATGCCCCTGAAGAGAAAGAAAGAGGAATTACCATTAACACCTCACACATTGAGTATCAGACCGATAAACGCCACTATGCCCATGTGGATTGCCCCGGTCACGCGGATTATGTAAAAAACATGATTACGGGTGCTGCTCAGATGGATGGCGCAATCCTGGTTGTTGCTGCTACTGATGGCCCTATGCCGCAGACCCGGGAACACATCCTGCTGGCTCACCAGGTGGGAGTACCCCGTATGGTTGTTTTCATGAATAAATGTGATCTGGTTGATGATCCCGAATTGTTGGAACTGGTGGAAATGGAAATTCGGGAGTTATTGACTGCAAATCACTTTGATGGTGACAATACTCCTATTATAAAGGGTTCGGCTATCAAGGCGCTGGAAGGTGATGCCGAAGCTGTAAAAGCTGTTGAGGAGTTGATGGATGCGGTGGATGAATATATCCCCCTGCCCGAACGGCCGATTGACAAGCCTTTCCTGATGTCCGTTGAGGATGTATTCTCTATCACCGGACGTGGTACAGTAGCTACCGGACGTATTGAGCGCGGTATTACTAAAGTTGGAGATGCTGTAGAAATCGTTGGGCTGGTGGAAGAACCTTTAAAATCTACCGTTACCGGTGTGGAAATGTTTAAGAAGATATTGAATGAAGGACAGGCTGGCGATAATGCAGGTTTGTTGTTACGCGGTATTGAAAAGAAAGATATCCGCCGTGGTATGGTAATTTGTAAACCGGGTTCCATTACCCCTCATACAGAATTTAAATGTGAGGTTTATGTACTGAACAAAGATGAAGGTGGACGTCACACCCCCTTCTTCAACAAGTATCGTCCTCAGTTTTATTTCCGGACTACGGATGTAACAGGTGAAGTTTCTCTTCCGGAAGGGGTAGAAATGGTCATGCCGGGCGATAATGTAACCCTGAATGTAAAACTGATCGCTCCTATTGCTATGGAGAAAGGTCTGGATTTTGCTATTCGTGAAGGCGGACGTACAGTGGGTGCCGGACAGGTTACTGAGATTGTGAAATAAATAGGCATACGGGTGTAGCTCAATTGGTAGAGTGCCGGTCTCCAAAACCGAGGGTTGGGGGTTCGAGTCCCTCCTCCCGTGCTTTATGTATTTTTTATGCCTTTAATAAGTGAGGTGGATGCATGAAATATGAAAGTCAATAACCACAGATGAAGAAATTAAAACAATATATTCAGGAGTCTTATCATGAGCTTCTTCATAAGGTATCGTGGCCTACCTGGGATGAGTTGCAGTCTTCAACAATGGTGGTGCTAATCGCAACAGTGATTATAACTGTTTTGGTTTGGATAATGGACATTGTTTCCAGCACCGTTTTGCAAAATTTCTATAAACTTTTTAGATAATGGATGCTGTAGAACATAAGGATTCGGAACAGGCCGAAACCAAGTGGTACGTGCTTCGGGTGATCAGTGGGAAGGAGAAAAAGGTAAAAGAATTTCTGGATTCAGAGATTAAATACTCCGGTTGGGATGACTCTATAGTACAGATTTTTGTCCCCATGGAAAAAGTGTACAAAGTTCAAGGGGGTAAAAAAGTAGTTCGGGAACGTAACTATTATCCGGGCTATATCATGCTGGAGGCTTATGACGGAAAACTAACCGGCGAAATGATTGCTCATATAAATGGAACCACTAATGTAATTCACTTTCTGGGGAAAGAACATCCCATCGCACTTCGCAAATCAGAAGTGAATAAAATGCTTGGCAAGGCGGATGAAATGGCCGATCAGGGGGTAACCATGAGTGAGCCCTTTATAGTTGGGGAATCTATTAAAATCATTGACGGACCTTTCAATGATTTCAACGGTGTCATTGAAGAAGTAAATGAAGAAAAAAAGAAATTGAAAGTAACAGTAAAGATATTTGGCCGGGCAACCCCCGTAGAACTCAATTATATGCAGGTAGAACGGATAGCCTGATTTTAAATATCCAGGTATTATTTTTCTACTTAAATTATTTTGTGTACCTTTGCACTCCTTTTTTTTATTATAAAAACGTCTAATCTTTTGGAAGTTGTGCCCCGGGCATAACGTTAGCACCAAAAAAAACACATCAAGCATGGCAAAAGAAATAGCAGGTTATGTAAAACTGCAGGTAAAAGGCGGCCAGGCAAATCCAGCTCCTCCTATCGGGCCCGCTTTGGGCGCCAAAGGGGTGAATATCATGGATTTTTGCAAACAATTCAATGCCCGCACCCAAGATAAAATGGGGAAAGTATTACCAGTAGTCTTAACCGTTTATGCAGACAAGTCCTTTGAGTTTGTCATTAAAACTCCACCTGCCTCTGTGCAGTTATTGGAGACAGCTAAATTGAAATCGGGCTCCAAGGAACCCAATCGGAACAAGGTGGCTAAAGTAACCTGGGAACAGGTGGAAGCCATCGCTAAGGATAAAATGTCCGATTTAAATGCTTTTACGGTGGAAAGCGCTATGAGAATGGTTGCAGGTACTGCCAGAAGCATGGGAATTACCGTATCGGGAACCGCTCCCTGGACGAAATAAAATTTTTGATCCGCCGAAACTACCGACTGTTGTTGGAAGTTTGGGCCAAAAAAGCTGAAAAATGGCAAAATTATCAAAGAAAAGAAAAGCTGCCGAAGCATTGGTGGATAAAGATAAACAATATTCCCTGTCAGAGGCAGCCGCACTCGTTAATAAGATTAACTGTACGGCATTTGATAGCGCCGTAGATTTACATGTGCGCCTGGGAGTTGATCCCCGAAAAGCCGACCAGAATGTGCGTGGATCGGTAACCCTGCCTCATGGTACCGGGAAAACTAAAACCGTATTGGTGCTTTGCACACCGGATAAGGAAGAAGAAGCGAAAAACGCCGGCGCAGATTATGTTGGGCTGGATGAATATATTGAAAAAATTCAGGGTGGCTGGACGGATGTAGATGTAATTGTTGCTACCCCTTCGGTCATGCCTAAGATTGGACGCCTGGGTAGAATCCTGGGCCCGCGAAACCTGATGCCTAATCCCAAAACCGGAACGGTAACGATGGACGTGGCAGGCGCTGTTGGAGATGTAAAAGGAGGTAAAATCTCTTTTAAAGTAGATAAAGCGGGTATTATCCATACCTCTGTCGGCAGGGTTTCCTTTTCAGCCGAAAAGCTTACCGAAAATGCAAGGGAATTGTTACAAACCATTATTCGGTTGAAACCTGCAACCGCTAAAGGCATATATCTGAAAGGAATTTCCATGGCTACCACGATGAGCCCCGGAGTATCTGTTGACGCTAAATCCGTAACAAACTGATTCCGCTATGACAAAGACACAGAAAACTGAAGCTGTAGAACTTTTAAAAGAGAAGTTCTCACAATATGAACATTTTTATCTGACGGACTCTTCTTCCCTGACCGTAGCGCAGATTAATCAGCTCCGCAGGGTATGTTTTGAAAAGAAGGTTGAAATGAGGGTAGCTAAAAATACCCTTATTCGCCGGGCACTAAATTCTATTAATGAAGAGGCCTATACCGGAGTTTATGATGCTCTGAAAGGACAAACGGCTATCTTTTTTTCAGAAAATCAGAAAGAACCAGCGGTTATCCTAAGTGATTTCCGGAAAGACCAGGGGGTTGAACGACCGGTATTGAAGGCTGCCGTGATTGAGGAGAACCTTTTCGTGGGGGATGGACAACTGGCCGTATTGAAGAAACTCAAGTCCCGTCAGGAATTGATTGGTGAAATCATAGGCCTGCTGCAGTCGCCTGCTAAGAATGTAATTAGTGCGTTGCAGTCCGGTGGAAATAAACTGAGCGGTATCCTTAAAGCATTGGAGGAGAGAGCGCAGTAAAACAGTCGGCAGTTGACAATGAGCAGTTGACAGTAGATAAAGACATTGGCGAACTGTAGATTGGAAACGACCGGCTCACAAAAATGGCTTCCAAGCCCTAGTTATATATTTAATTTGTAAACATTTATTAAAACAATTGTTAAAATGGCTGATTTAAAAGAATTTGCTGAACAACTGGTATCCTTATCAGTTAAGGATGTGAATGAACTTGCTGCAATTCTTAAAGACGAATACGGTATTGAACCGGCTGCTGCTGCTCCGGTAATGGTGGCAGGTGGCGCTGGCGGCGATGGCGAGGCTGCTGAAGAAAAGACTTCTTTTGATGTAGTCTTGAAATCTGCAGGTGCAGCTAAGTTGAAAGTTGTGAAAGCAGCTAAAGAGGTAACCGGTCTCGGACTGAAAGAAGCTAAAGAACTGGTAGATAACGCGCCTAAGGCAATTAAAGAAGGCGTATCCAAGGCTGAAGCTGAAGAAGTTGCAGAGAAGTTGAAAGAAGCTGGCGCTGAAGTAGAAATTCAGTAAGACCGGCCTGAAACCGGACCACCGGTTTTTTGAAAAAAGCCTTTCAGGGGGGATTGGATAAAACCCGGTGTTCGTGTAAAAAGAAGATTACAGGTCAATGGTCCTATTGTGACCCTTGACCTTTTGCGCTACCTGTCTGTCTGCGATGGGTCTGCCTGTCTTTGACAGGGAAATGTGAGTTTTAATACTGAAAACTAAATATGTCTCAAAAAACAGCTCAACCCCGCGAGAGAGTGAACTTCGGGAAAATCAGTAAAATAGCTGATACCCCCGATCTGCTGGGGATTCAAATCCAATCTTTTAAAGACTTTTTTCAACTGGAAACCACACCGGACAAACGTGCCGATGAGGGCCTGTTTAAGGTTTTTAATGAGAACTTTCCCATAAATGATACCAGAAATATCTTTAATCTTGAATTTCTGGATTATTTTGTTGACCCACCGCGCTATACATTGGAAGAGTGTATTGAGCGGGGGCTGACCTATGCTGTTCCTTTAAAAGCTAAACTTCGTCTGAGTTGTAATGATGAAGAACATGTAGATTTCCAGACGATCATCCAGGATGTGTTTCTCGGAAACATACCCTACATGACCCCACGGGGAACCTTTGTTATTAATGGCGCTGAAAGGGTTGTGGTATCACAGTTGCATCGCTCCCCCGGTGTATTCTTTGGCCAGTCTTATCACCCGAACGGCACCAAAATTTATTCTGCCCGAGTGATCCCTTTTAAAGGGGCATGGATGGAATTTGCAACAGACATTAACAATGTCATGTACGCTTATATTGACCGGAAAAAGAAATTTCCTGTTACGACCCTGTTGCGTTCCATCGGCTATGAAACCGATAAAGATATTCTTGAATTATTTGATATTGCCGATGAGATCAAGGTAGATAAAAATACCCTCGAAGCCAATGAAGGTAAAAAATTGGCTGCTCGCGTACTGCGTAGCTGGGTAGAGGATTTTGTGGATGAAGATACCGGAGAGGTTGTTTCTATTGAGCGGAATGAAGTTGTTTTAGAGCGTGACAGCATTCTCGATGAGGAAAATATTGACATGATCCTCGAATTGGGGGTAGAAACTATCTTTGTTCAAAAAGAAGAAGTAAGTGGGGATTATGCCATTATTTATAATACTTTGAATAAGGATACCTCAAATTCTGAACTTGAAGCGGTTCAACATATTTACAGACAACTAAGAGGCTCCGATGCCCCTGATAATGAAACGGCAAGAGGGATTATAGATAAATTGTTCTTTTCTAATAAGCGTTATGATCTTGGAGAGGTAGGCCGTTACAAGATAAACAGGAAACTGGAGTTGAGCCAGGATATGGATTCCAAGGTGCTGACCAGGAACGACATCATTGCTATCATCAAATATCTGGTTCGCCTGAGCAACGGGAAAGCAGAAATAGATGATATTGATCATCTGAGCAACCGTCGTGTTCGTACCGTAGGGGAACAGTTATACGCACAGTTTGGCGTTGGACTTGCCCGGATGGCCCGCACGATTAGAGAGCGTATGAATGTAAGAGACAATGAGGTATTCACCCCTGTTGACCTGATTAATGCCAGGACGCTTTCTTCCGTAATCAATTCGTTTTTTGGTACTTCGCAATTGTCTCAATTTTTAGACCAGACTAATCCATTGGCCGAAATTACGCATAAGCGTCGTGTTTCCGCCCTTGGTCCCGGAGGGTTAAGCAGGGAACGCGCAGGTTTTGAAGTAAGGGATGTGCATTATTCCCACTATGGGCGTCTGTGTACCATTGAAACCCCTGAAGGCCCCAATATCGGGCTTATTTCTACCTTGTGTGTACATGCCAAGATCAATAGCATGGGCTTTATCGAAACGCCCTATAGAACGGTGAAGCATGGGAAAGTGGACATGAGCGGTTATCGCTATCTGAGTGCGGAGGAAGAAGATAATGCCCGGATTGCGCAGGCTAATGCGCCTTTGGATGATCAGGGTAATTTGCTCAGCGATCGAATCAAATCGCGTGAGACCGGTGATTTCCCGGTGTTGGAAAAGGAGGAAGTTCAATTTATGGATGTGGCTCCCAACCAAATCGTGGGCTTGAGCGCTTCGCTAATCCCTTTCTTAGAGCATGATGATGCCAACCGTGCATTGATGGGTTCCAACATGCAACGCCAGGCAGTACCCTTGCTTCGTCCGGAAGTCCCCGTAGTAGGTACCGGGTTGGAAGGGCGTGCAGCTTTAGACTCCAGGTTGCAGGTGATTGCTGAAGGAGATGGAATCATTGAATACGTAGATGCCGATGAGATCCGGGTAAGATATGACCGGGATGAAATGGACAGGCTGGTCTCTTTTGAAGGAGACCTGAAGGTGTATGAACTGACTAAATTTAAGAAAACCAACCACAGCACCAGCATGAACCTGAGACCCTGCGTGGTCAAAGGAGAAAAAGTAAAGGCCGGTGATTTCCTGACAGAAGGCTATGCCACTCAAAATGGAGAACTGGCGCTGGGTCGCAACCTAAAAGTGGCTTTCATGCCCTGGAAGGGATACAACTTTGAGGATGCTATTGTGATATCCGAGCGGGTTATTCGCGAGGACTGGTTTACCTCCGTTCACATTTCCCAATACGAGTTGGAAGTTCGGGAAACGAAACTGGGGCCGGAAGAATTGACGGCAGATATTCCCAATGTAAGTGAAGAAGCCACCAAAGACCTGGATGAAAATGGCGTAGTCCGGGTAGGGGCTCATGTAAAGGAAGGGGATATCCTGATCGGAAAGATTACCCCTAAAGGAGAAAGTGACCCCACCCCGGAAGAAAAATTGTTGCGGGCAATATTTGGTGATAAAGCAGGGGATGCGAAGGATGCCTCTCTGAAAGCACCGCCTTCTACAGAAGGTGTTGTATTGAGCAAAAGACTGTATTCCCGCGCCAAAAAGGACAAGAGCACCAAAGTACATGAAAAGGCTGCCCTGGAGAAACTGGATCGGGCACATCAAAAGAATGAAATTGAGTTACTGGAGGTGTTGCAGGAGAAGTTGACAAAATTGCTGGGGGATAACCAAAGTGCAGGTGTTACCAATAATTTTGGTGAAGTGCTGATTCCCCAGGGAGGCAGTTTTACTGCTAAAAGTCTGGCTGAAATTGATTACCTGAACGTGAATCCACTGGGATGGACGGATGACGAAGCGGTAAATGGCCGCATCAATACCCTGCTTCATAACTATCACATCAAGTACAATGAAGAACTTGGCCGCTATAAACGAGAGAAATTCAATATCTCTATAGGAGATGAACTTCCTGCCGGGGTGTTGAAACTGGCTAAAGTTTATTTGGCTTCCAAACGGAAGTTGAAGGTAGGTGATAAAATGGCCGGCCGTCATGGGAACAAGGGGATTGTTGCTAAAATTGTCCGGGAAGAAGATATGCCGTTTATGGATGATGGTACGCCCGTAGATATCGTTTTGAATCCTTTAGGTGTACCTTCCCGAATGAACATTGGGCAGATTTATGAGACCATCCTGGGATGGGCTGGTGAAAAGCTGGGTGTTAATTTTGCAACCCCCATTTTTGATGGTGCTTCTGAGGATGAAATAGCTGAATATATTGACAAGGCTGGGCTGCCGAAGTTTGGTCATACCTATTTACATGATGGAGAAACCGGCGAGCGCTTTGACCAAAAGGCAACCGTTGGTATTATTTACATGTTGAAACTCCATCATCTGGTAGATGACAAAATGCATGCCCGTTCTATCGGACCTTACTCTCTGATTACCCAGCAACCTTTAGGTGGTAAAGCACAGTTTGGTGGACAACGTTTTGGGGAGATGGAGGTTTGGGCCCTGGAGGCCTATGGGGCGTCCAATATCCTGCAGGAGTTGCTGACCATCAAGTCTGACGATATAAATGGAAGGGCTAAAGCTTACGAGGCTATTGTGAAGGGCGAGAACATTCCAAAAGCGGGTGTACCCGAGTCTTTCAATGTACTGATTCATGAGCTGAGAGGCTTAGGTCTTGATTTAAAGTTTGAATAATTTTTAATTGATAAAAGATAAACATGGCACTAAAAAGAGAAAATCGTCCAAAGTCGAATTTCAGTAAAATCACCATTGGCCTGTCTTCCCCGGATAGCATCCTGGAACGGTCCTATGGGGAAGTGCTTAAACCGGAAACGATTAATTACCGGACTTATAAACCGGAACGCGATGGTTTGTTCTGCGAGCGGATATTTGGTCCTGTGAAGGATTATGAATGTTATTGCGGGAAGTACAAGCGAATCCGTTATAAAGGAATCGTATGCGACCGCTGTGGTGTTGAGGTAACGGAAAAGAAAGTACGGCGTGAAAGAATGGGGCATCTCAAACTGGTAGTCCCGGTGGTTCATATTTGGTTTTTTAAATCCTTGCCCAATAAAATTGGCTACCTGCTTGGATATAGTTCTAAAAAACTGGAATCCATCATTTATTATGAGCGCTATGCGGTGGTTCAGCCTGGTGTTTGCGAAGACAGGCTCAACACCATGGACTTATTGACAGAAGAGGAATATCTGGATATCCTGGATACCCTTCCTCCTGAAAATCAGATGCTCCCGGATGACGATCCACAGAAGTTTATTGCTAAGATGGGTGCCGAGGCTGTACAAATGCTCCTGGCTCAATTAGACCTTGATGGGCTTTCTTACAGTCTCAGAAACCAGGCGGCTACAGAAACTTCACAACAGCGTAAGGCTGAAGCCCTTAAGCGCCTTAGCGTAGTAGAAGCTTTCCGGGATGCCAATACCCGTTTGGAAAACCGTCCGGAATGGATGGTGATGCAATATATCCCGGTGATCCCCCCCGAATTACGCCCGTTGGTACCCTTAGATGGAGGCCGTTTTGCCTCTTCGGACCTGAATGATCTTTACCGAAGGGTGATCATCAGGAACAACCGCCTGAAAAGGTTGATGGAAATTAAAGCGCCGGTGGTTATTCTCCGTAATGAAATGAGGATGCTGCAGGAATCGGTGGATTCATTGTTTGATAATTCCCGTAAATCCAATGCCGTTAAAGCAGAGGGTGGACGTCCTCTGAAATCTTTAAGTGACATACTGAAAGGGAAACAAGGACGTTTCCGCCAGAACCTGTTGGGTAAACGTGTGGACTATTCCGGGCGTTCCGTGATCGTGGTAGGCCCCGAATTGAAATTGAGTGAATGCGGACTGCCTAAAGACATGGCAGCAGAATTATTTAAGCCTTTTATTATTCGCAAGCTCATTGAGCGGGGCATTGTTAAAACAGTGAAATCCGCCAAAAAACTGGTCGATAGAAAGGAAGCAGTGGTATGGGATATTCTTGAAAACGTATTGAAAGGCCATCCGATTCTTCTGAATCGTGCCCCTACGCTGCACCGTTTGTCCATTCAGGCTTTTCAGCCAAAATTAGTGGAAGGAAAGGCTATTCGGCTACATCCTCTGGCCTGTAGCGCATTTAATGCAGACTTTGACGGAGACCAGATGGCGGTACATGTACCCTTGAGTAATGCAGCTATTCTGGAGGCTCAGTTATTGATGCTGGCTTCTCATAATATTTTGAACCCACAAAATGGTTCTCCTATCACCCTTCCTTCGCAGGATATGGTGTTGGGTCTTTATTATATTACCAAAGGTAAAAAGACCAATGAGGAAGAAACCATTAAAGGAGAAGGCGGTGTTTTCTATTCTCCGGAAGAGGTAATGATCGCTCTGGATGAGAAGAAAGTGGACCTGCATGCCTGGATTAAAGTACGGGTTAAGTTACGCCAGGAGGACGGTTCGCTGGTAGAAAAACTTGTGGAAACTACTGTTGGCCGGGTGTATTTTAACCGTGTAGTGCCTGAAAAGGTAGGATTTGTCAATGAGATGCTGACGAAGAAATCGCTTCGGAAGATCATTGGCGAGGTTACGCAGATTACGGATGTGCCTACGGCGGTGCAGTTCCTTGACGATATTAAATCCTTAGGCTTCAGAAGCGCCTACGAAGGCGGCCTTTCCTTTAGCATCAACGACCTGATCGTGCCTGATGTGAAGGAGGACCTGATTCAGTCTGCTCAGGATGAGGTGGATGAAGTTTGGGAAAATTACAACATGGGATTAATTACCAACAACGAACGATATAACCAGATCGTGGATGTCTGGTCCCGTGTGGATACCCGTGTTACAGAAACGCTTATTCGTGAGTTGGCTGAAGACAAACAAGGATTTAATTCTGTGTTTATGATGTTGGATTCCGGCGCCCGTGGTTCCAAGCAGCAAATTAAACAGCTGGCCGGAATCAGAGGATTGATGGCCAAACCCCGAAAGAGTGGTTCTACTGGTTCTGAAATTATTGAGAACCCCATTCTGGCCAACTTTAAAGATGGGCTTAGCGTGTTGGAATACTTTATTTCTACCCACGGGGCCCGCAAGGGATTGGCAGATACTGCCCTGAAAACTGCCGATGCCGGTTATCTTACCAGGCGTCTGGTGGATGTGGCGCAGGATGTGGTAATCAACGAGGAAGATTGTGGTACCCTCCGGGGGATTTCCATAAATGCCCTGAAGGACAATGAAGATGTGGTTGAACCTTTGTTTGATCGGATTCTTGGCCGTACTTCGTTGCATGATATCTATGATCCCAATACAGAAGAACTGATTGTAGAGTCAGGGGAAGAAATTACTGAAGACCTGGCTCACCAGATCGAAAATAGCGGTATTGAATCGGTTGAAATCCGGTCGGTATTAACCTGCGAAAGCCGTCGTGGTGTCTGTGTGAAATGTTATGGTAAGAATCTCGCTACCGGATATACGGCCCAAAAAGGAGATTCTGTAGGTATCATTGCCGCTCAGTCTATTGGTGAACCGGGAACGCAGCTGACCCTGCGTACTTTCCACGTGGGCGGTATTGCCGGCTCTGCTTCGGTTAACTCTCAATTGATTTCTAAATTTACCGGTATTGCCCATTTTGACGGGCTGCGAACGATTGATTTTGAAAATTCCGAAGGAGAAATTGAAAAAATGGTTATCGGTCGTACCGGGGAAATCAGGATGATGACTGGAGACGACAGGCTGTTGACCACTTACAACGTACCTTATGGTTCCACCCTGAAAGTGGAAGATGGACAAAAGGTTGAGAAAGGAGCTATCCTGTGTACCTGGGACCCTTATAATGCCGTAATTGTTTCGGAGGCAAAAGGAACCGTTTCTTTTGAAGGAATGGCAGAAGGTATTACTTACCGGGAGGAAGCCGATGAACAAACCGGGCACCGGGAGAAGGTTGTTATTGAAACCAAGGACAAAACCAAGATACCGACCATCATTATTGGCAACCCGAAAAAGGAAGGGAAAGCCTATAACCTGCCCGTGGGCGCGCATGTAATCGTTCATGAAGAAGATGAAGTAAGCCAGGGACAGGTCATTGTGAAGATCCCAAGGGTATTAGGTAAGTTGAAAGACATTACTGGTGGCTTGCCACGGGTTACCGAATTGTTTGAGGCGCGCAATCCTTCCAACCCCTCCGTTGTTTCTGAAATTGACGGTGTAGTGAGCTTTGGGAATATTAAGAGAGGAAACAGGCAGATCGTTGTAGAGGCAAAAGACGGAGTCAGAAAAAAATATATGGTCCCCTTAACCCGCCATATTTTAGTGCAGGAAGGCGACTTTATTAAAGCAGGAAGTTCCCTCTCTGAGGGCGCTATAGCTCCGGCTGATATCCTGAAAATTAAAGGCCCACATGCTGTACAGGCTTATCTCGTAAATGAGATTCAGGAAGTGTATCGCTTACAGGGGGTGAAATTGAATGATAAGCACATCGAAGTAATCGTGAAGCAGATGATGCGTAAGGTGAAGATTGAAGACCCTGGCGACACCAGTTTCCTTGAGGTGGATGTGGTTGATAAGTTTGATTTCCTTGAAGGGAATGACCAGATTTTTGATAAGAAATTTGTTACTGATCCGGGAGATTCAACCAGCCTGAAGGCAGGGCAAATCGTTACCCTGCGGCAATTGCGGGAAGAAAATTCCCTGCTGCGCAGAGCCGATAAGAAAAGAGTAGAGTTCAGGGATGCCCAGCCGGCTACCTCCAGTCCATTGCTATTGGGAATTACCAAGGCTTCGCTGGGAACCCAAAGTTGGATTTCCGCGGCTTCCTTCCAGGAAACCACCAAAGTGCTCTCCAAAGCAACCATTGGTGGTAAGTGTGATGAAATGGTCGGCCTGAAAGAAAATGTGATTACCGGACATCAAATCCCCGCCGGAACCGGCTTGCCGGAATTTACCGATCTTATTGTCGGCTCCAAGGAGGATTTTGAACATCTGGAATCCCTTAAGGCCCTGGAAGCCTTTGACCCGGAAGAGTAAATGAATTATTGCTGTTTAACCAGGAGGTTGCTTCAATAACCGGCAGCCTCTTGGTTTTTTATCTTGTTCAAACCTTTTATTTAAATGAAGAAGTTATCTTTAATCTTAAATATTGTTCTGTTCATATTGGTAGGCGTTTTGTTCTATCTGCATTTTTCAGGTCAGAAAGAAACATCTGCATCTTTGCAAAATGCTCCAAAAGATTCGCCATCTACCTTGCCGCTGGCTTATGTAAATGTAGATTCTCTGGAAGCCCATTATTCTTATTTTCAGGTTAAAAAAGCCGAACTGGACAAAAAGCAGGAAAGTATTCAAAAAGAACTGAGTACGAAGGCAAATGCCATCCAGCAGGATATTGCCAAATTACAAAAAGATGCCCCTACCCTGACACAGGCGCAGGGAGAGGCTGCTCAGAAGAAAATACTGGATAAAAGACAGAAATTACAGGATCGGGAACAACAGTTAAGACAAGAGTTCCTTCAGCAGCAACAAGCCTTTAACCAAACCTTGCATGAGCGCTTAAATAAGTTCCTGGAAAGGTACAATGCAAATAAGAGATATGTCTTTATCTTTTCTTATTCCAGCTCAGTGTCTGATCTTTTATACAAAGACCGGGCCTATGACATTACACAGGATGTCATAAAAGGACTGAATGCTACGGCTACAAATGATACCGCGAGTAATTAGATTTTATCCAGTGCCTTTCGCTTATGGTGCTTGATCTTTTTGAATTGGGTTGGGGTAAATCCGGTTACTTTTTTAAATTGGGCAGACAGGTGTGCCACGCTGCTGTAACCAAGCTTATAGGCTATTTCGCTTAAAGTAAGTTCATCATATACCAGGAGTTCCTTCACTTTTTCAATCTTTTGGTAGATGACAAATTGTTCTATTGTTACATTTTGAGAGATAGAGAATTGATTGCTCAGATAGTTGTAATCTTTGTGTAACCGTTCCGAAAGATACCGGGAAATATTTTCATGTAGCTCTGTCAGGTCTTCATGATGTATCAGGTTAATGAGCAAACTCTTAATCTGTGAGATAAGACGGGATTGCTGATCATCCAAAAGTTCAAACCCTTCCTTAGCCAGAGCTTTAGCAAGTTCTTTTTTCTGTATTGAGGAAAGAGGGGCAGATAATATGATCTCTCCCAGCGTAACCTGATTGAATGGTATTTGCTGTGTTTGCAGCAGTCTCGAAACTGCTTTTATACACCTGTCACAAACCATATTTTTGATGTACAAATGATCTTCACCCATTTTACAAAGATAAGGCTAATCTAAGAAAGTCCATTGTATTCCCACTCTTACCGAGAAGCCGGGGTAGGGATAATGGGGAACTTCTATAAGGTTGGGAGAAACAAAAGAATTGAGGTCTTCAGCACGAACGTAGGCTACAAAAGATTTGATACGGAAATGAATGAAGGCAGCCAGATCGGGGTATTTGTTGATGGTGTTTACCTCATTTTGCACAACAAACTGCTGGATAACCGGCGAATAATAATCGGAATGATAAACCGTATGATAACGCCCCTCAAGCCCGGCACACAGAATCAGGTTCTTGAACAGGGTATTTTCATAAGTAAAACGGTTTCTGGTCCAGAGCAGGGGAAGGTTTAAAGGATTGGCCCCCGTCGTTTGTTGCAGCGCAAGATCTAAATACCAGTTAAAATGGCCTGCGGTAAATTTTTTTTGAAGAATAATCTGCAACAGATTAAAGGCGGTGCCATCTTGTGCAGATTCATAAAAGTTTTTAAAATAGGTATAATTTGTGAGCAGAAAATAGTTGACTTCCAGGTTATATTTTAAGTGGTCGTTTTGAGCGGAAAATTGCAACCGCGTTATATTGGTCGAATTTAAATGAGGATTGGTACCTAAAAATAAGTTGGATTCAAAAAAGCGATAGACAAAGGACGGCGTTTGGTTCAGGTTGGTAAAAGAGACTTTTACGTTTCCTAACTTTTCATTCAGGTAGCGGCTTAAGGAACCCTTGGCAAGGTAATTGCCAAAGTCAGGGCCGGCAAAGATAAATTCTCCTTTGGCATCAATATTCCATTTTCTGTTTCGTGTCAGGTTGTGATATTCTGCATGACCTTTAATGTTGTTAAATTCAATACTGTTTTGTAAAAACCGGCCTTTAATATTGTTATAGGTGGCGCCAAGTTTGAGGAATTGCGCTTGGTTTTTTTTGCTGGGGAATTGAATAATAGAAAGGTCATTGGAAAAGATTTTCCAATCATGCGAGGCCAGTATCTTGCTCGTGCGAAGGGTATCCAGGCCATAGTGGTTGTAATAATAATCCGGGGCGTAGGAGGCAATAGTGTCAGAATAACCGGCATTTAAATGGGACAGGCGCAGGGTATGTTCAATACGAAAAACCGGATGATATTCGTACCGGATGGTCGTGTCATTTACTCGCACACTATCCCCTGATCCCCAATCATATTGTTGTCGAAGCAGCCACGAACTTTCTTTATAGTTGGACTGAGTGGCGATAGGAGTGGAGAAAAAACCAATGGAACTCGGACTTTCTCCGCCCAGATGTACAGGAATAGTGCGCCGGTCGTCAAACTGCGGATCCTCCAGATCTTCGTTGGATTTAATCCCCCCGTTTTCTCCCGAATGTAGTTTGTTGGAGACAAAGCTAAGGTAGGCATTATATCGCTTGTTTTTCGTGTTATAATGCCCAAAAAGATTGATGCTGTTGTCATCTGTATTTTGATTTTTAAAAAAACCAGGGTCATTAATCTTCCTGAAGTGGAAACCCAGGTTCAGGTTGGGCTTAAGGTTTTCCGTAAGCAATACCCCGATGAGCTGTTCTTGTTTGGGGCCGATCAGGTAGCGCAAAGTTGTGTAGGGATGTGTTGTATTGTAATAGCGGGTGCTGTCAATATCAAATTTGTAGGTATCCAGTACATGGAAGCCGGCGTCAAAACCGGAGTATAATTCGGGTTTGTAAATTAAGGAGTGAGCAGCCGTTCCGAGATTCCCAAGGTAAACATAATCGGCCGGAAGGGGAATATAATCTGTAAAATCGTTTATGGATGTATCAATATAGCGGTCTGTTACATCATCCAGGTAACGGTAATAAATTTTGTTATGAATGACCTTACGTTTTTGAGGAACAATGAGCGAATCCCGGTTCCCTCCCTCCCCTCCGGAGGAACCGGAACCGGTGGGGATCCGATTTTTTAATCCTCGGAGAACCTGTGCCTGTATGCTTACTGAAAACAGGCATAAGCCAATGGTTATGAGCCAGAATATCTTCATACGTTATCGGTCGTGGGTAGCCGGGCAATGGTTTCTTTGAAAAGCAGCGTCATCTTTGGGGCAGCGGCTTCAGCAGCTTCCAGCACTTCTTCATGAGTAATAGTGTTTTCTTCTTCTCTGATACCCAAATCGGTGATAACACTTGCAGCCATGACCTGCATACCCGAATGCACAGCAACAATGGTCTCCGGTACCGTGCTCATGCCTACTGCATCAGCGCCGATAATATGGAGATATTTATATTCTGCCCTGGTTTCAAAACAAGGACCCGGCAGCCCGGCATATACGCCGGTATGGATGTTCAGGAGGTGCGTTGCTGCCACCTGGCCGGCCAGTTTTAAAAGAGGGGGGCTATAGGGTGCGCTCATGTCAGGAAAACGTGGTCCCAGCCGGTCATCATTCCTGCCTATTAGCGGATTGTCGGGCATGAGATTGATGTGATCATTTAATAGCATAATGTCCCCAACTCTGAATTTGGGATTTAAGCCGCCGGAGGCATTGGATAAAAAGAGGGTATTTACTCCAAGCGCTTTCATCACCCGGATGGGGAACGTTACTTCCTGCATGGAGTATCCCTCATAATAATGAAACCTCCCGGATAAGGCAAGAACCGGATGCTGACCCAGCCACCCCAGAATCAGCTTGCCACTGTGCCCTTTCACCGTTGAGTGGGGGAAGTGGGGAATGGCTTCATAATCTAAAGCGGCCTCCGTTTGGATGGCTTCTGCCAGCGCCCCCAATCCGCTTCCCAGCACGATACCAATTGTCGGACTGAGTTTTACCTGATTCCGGATAAAATCCGTTGCTTCCTTAACCTTTTCAAATAGCATTTCCATATCCCAAGTTTCAAAATCAGCAAATTTAAACCAAAATCATCAGCCGCTCTATTTTCTCATTCCCTAAAAATCAATTATTTTCGCAGAAATATTATTTCAATGGATTTACATGAATATCAGGCTAAGGAACTGCTGAAAAAATATAGCGTTCCCATTCAGGACGGCATTACAGTAGAAACCCCTGAGGCCGCAGCGGAAGCTTACAAACACTTAAAGGTACAATATGGAAATTCTTTTGCAGTTGTAAAAGCACAAATTCACGCCGGAGGCCGTGGTAAAGGTAAGATCAGGGGAACTGAGCAGCATGGCGTGGCAGTGGGGAAAACAGCAGATGAAATAAAAAAGATCGCGGGAAATATCCTGGGAGGTACTCTGGTGACTGTGCAGACGGGAGAAGCGGGGAAAAAGGTTTCTAAAGTCCTGATTGCACGGGATGTATATTATGAAGGTGCAAATCCTGTAAGTGAATATTATTTGTCTATTTTATTAGATCGTGAAAATGCCTGTAATGTGATTATGTATTCCCCGGAAGGAGGAATGGATATTGAGCAGGTAGCAGAGAATACACCGGAACGGATTTTTAAAGAAAGAGTGTATCCGGGCTTACCTCTTCAGCCTTTCCAGGCCCGGAAAATCGCTTTTAACCTGGGGCTAGAAGGAGTGGCTTTTAAAAACATGGTCCGGTTTGTCAGCAATCTTTACAATGCCTATATTGGACTGGATTGCAATATGCTTGAAATTAATCCGCTTTTCAAGACCAGTGATGATTTGATTTTGGCAGTAGATTGCAAGATGAAGCTGGATGATAATGCATTGGTTCGCCATCCCGATTTAGAAGGCTTACGAGATATTTCGGAGGAAGACCCAACAGAGGTGGAAGCGGGAAGCTACAATCTGAATTTTGTTAAGCTGGATGGAAATGTAGGTTGTATGGTTAACGGCGCCGGTCTGGCCATGGCCACCATGGACATGATCAAACTAAGCGGGGGAGAGCCTGCTAACTTTTTAGATGTAGGCGGCACTGCCAATGCCGAAACCGTAGAAGCCGGTTTCCGTATCATCCTGAAAGACCCCAAAGTAAAGGCCATTCTTATTAATATATTCGGTGGAATTGTTCGTTGCGACCGGGTAGCCCAGGGGGTTATTGAAGCCTATAATTCTATTGGAACCATCAATATTCCGATTATCGTTCGTCTTCAGGGAACTAATGCGGAACAGGCTAAAGAATTAATTGAGCAGTCCGGTTTAAAAGTGCAATCAGCAACTTTGTTGAGTGAAGCAGCTACCCAGGTGAATGAGGCTGTGAGCGC
>CAYRBD010000064.1:10738-18631 GCA_964422465.1 uncultured Chitinophagaceae bacterium | reverse complement strand
CACAACTCCCAAATATACACAACTCCCAAATATACACAACTCCTCCAAATATATAACTTCTTCCTATACTTTGCCTGGCATCCTGTACCCTTTAAGAGCAAGACATTAAAACCCTCAGAACTGAAATTACTGGAATTTCAGTTCTGAGGTATCAGTATATGATCAGCCTGTCCTGCGTTTACTGCTTAATAAAAATCTGCTGCGGTCAGGGTATAGGTATTGTCTGCAGTCTTGTTTGCAGGCAGGGTTGTTTCCTTTTGTTGCGGTTGTTGAGCCGTTTCGCTGGCGTTCGGATAATAAATGCTGGCCAGGGTAGGGGCAATCACCAGAGAAACAATGGAAGTCAATTTAATGAGGATGTTCATAGACGGGCCGGAAGTATCTTTAAAAGGATCGCCTACGGTATCTCCGGTAACGGAAGCTTTGTGATGTTCAGAACCTTTATAATGGGTTTCCCCATCCAGTTCCACACCTTTTTCAAAAGATTTTTTAGCGTTATCCCAGGCGCCACCGGCATTAGACTGAAACATTCCCATCAAAACACCGGATACGGTAATTCCTGCCAGTACACCGCCCAGTACTTCGGGGCCAAACAAAAAGCCTACGATTACCGGAACCAGTATAGCTATAGCGCCGGGCGCCATCATGGCTTTGATGGAAGCATCCGTTGAAATGGCTACACATTTTTCATATTCGGGCTTTCCTTTCCCTTCCAGAATACCGGGAATTTCCCGGAACTGCCTGCGCACTTCCTCTACCATTTTCATAGCCGCTTTCCCTACTGCAGAAATAGCCATGGAAGAGAAAATAAAAGGAATGACAGCGCCAACAAACAATCCGGCAAGCACTTTAGCCTGATAAATATCAATGTGTTGGGTGGCGGGATCCGGCATTGCCACTCCTACGAAAGCAGCAAACAGCGCCAGCGAGGTCAGAGCGGCGGAGGCAATGGCAAAACCTTTACCGGTTGCGGCGGTGGTGTTTCCTACAGCATCCAGAATATCTGTACGTCCCCGCACTTCCTTCGGAAGTTCACTCATTTCTGCAATGCCGCCGGCATTATCCGCAATGGGGCCGAAGGCATCAATAGAAAGTTGCATAGCCGTGGTAGCCATCATACCGGAAGCGGCAATAGCGACCCCATATAAACCGGCAAAAGCAAAAGCACCATATATACCGGCGGCCAAAACCAACATAGGAAGCAGAGTGGATTCCATCCCCACGGCCAGGCCGCCAATAATATTGGTCGCATGCCCGGTGGAAGATTGTCTGACGATGGACATTACCGGGCGCTTGCCCATAGCCGTATAATATTCGGTAATCACGCTCATGAGCGCGCCAACCACCAGGCCCACGATTACGGCGCCAAATACACCGGTAGAGGTAAAATGGTGGCCACGAAGCACCATCTGTCCCGGTAGCATATTGACAATAATAAAGTAAGAAGCAATGGCGGTAAGGATAATGGCCACCCAGTTGCCCAGGTTGAGCGCTTTCTGCACATTGCTGTTTTCATTTTTGATACCTACCAGATAGGTACTGAAAACGGATAGCAAAGTGCCTACTCCTGCAATTACCATAGGTAGAATAATAGGAGACAGGCCGCCGAAGGCATCCTGTGCGTGAATTTCTCTTCCCAGGACAACGGTACCAATAATAGTAGATACAAAAGAACCGAAGAGGTCGGCTCCCATACCGGCCACATCCCCCACATTATCTCCCACATTGTCGGCAATAGTAGCAGGATTGCGTGGGTCATCCTCCGGAATACCGGCTTCCACCTTTCCTACCAGGTCGGCGCCCACATCAGCAGCTTTGGTATAAATACCGCCCCCTACGCGGGCAAAAAGAGCAATGCTCTCTGCCCCGAGTGAAAAGCCGGTCAGCGCTTCCAGTGCTTTTTCCAGGCTCTCGGAAGATTGTAAAACACCGAGCCCGCTATACACGCCAAAAAAATGTAAAAATATAATGAGCAGCGCCCCTAATCCTAAAACAGCCAGCCCGGTTACCCCCAGCCCCATGACGGAGCCTCCTTTGAAAGAAACATTTAAAGCCCTGGGAAGGCTTTTCTTGGCTGCCTCAGCAGTCCTGACATTGGCTTTGGTGGCAATACGCATCCCATTGAAGCCGGCGAAGGCGGACAGGATTGCGCCCAAGATAAAGGCGATGGAGATGACCCAGCTGGACCGGGGATTAACATATCCCATATATCCCAATAAAATAGCGGCTATGATTACGAAATAGGAAAGTGCCTTGTATTCTGATTTTAAGAAGGCCATGGCGCCGCTGGCAATATGTTGAGCCAGCTCGGACATTCTTTCTGAGCCGGAACTCTTTTTTGAAACCCAGGCGCTTTTGAAGGCCATAAAAATTAAGGCGATGATTCCCATCAGCGGAATGACGTACAAAAATTTACTCATGAGTATGTGGTTAACTTATCATTTCAGGGGGGCAAAGATAATAGTAAAAATAGAATAGTCTGCTTACAAACTAAAAATTGTTAATAACACAAACTTCTAACCCTAATTTTGAGAAATATTGCCTATTTTAGGTAAAATTTAAGACAGAAAGCAACGTTTCTCTCTTTTTGGATGTCTATTTAAAGTCTGTTGAACAATATGTGATATTAAATTTAATCGCCATGAAAACGATTTTACTAAGCAGTTTGTTGCTCTTTTTGGCAACCGGGTTTGTTTATTCCCAAGACAAAATTTACCGGAAGGATGGGAAAGTACTCGATGTAAAGATTATTGAAATAGATCCTGCCGTAATTAAATACCGGGAGCCTCAGAAAGGAGAGGACATTATTTTTTCTTTAGAAAAAGATAAGATTAACAAGGTTGTTTTTGCCAATGGGGAAACTGAAAGATACCTGGATAAATTAAGGGATCCGGAATTGTACGCCGATCAGCCGCAACGGGCAGTTAAGTTTAATTTCCTCTCTCCCCTTTTTGGTTTTAGTGAATTCACCTATGAACGGCTGTTGAAGCCGGGCAGGAGTTATGAAGTGGCTCTGGGTATTATCGGTTTGGGAAAGAACCCGGAGTTGATGGAGTGGAACGATAAAAGTTTTCGTCGGGATGCGAAAGGAATCTTTGTTGAAGGGGGGCTGAAGTTTATAAAATTACCCAACTTTAGAAACAGCACCACGCGATATACCAACATCATGCAGGGCTCTTATCTTCGTCCGGATCTGATCATCGGTCATTATTCAAATAATGTCATTGTGGATAAAGGGAGGGAATACCAGGCGGAAAAGAAAAATGTAACTTTCGGTGGGTTTACGCTTGACCTGGGACGGCAATGGGTGTTTGGAGATAAAATTCTGTTAGATTTATTCGTGGGCGTTGGCTATGCTCTGGATAATATCAATGAGAAGGATATGGATATCTGGGTAGATTACGCCCACAATCATTTTGCGTTGTTGACAGGCGGTAACAGTGGTATCGGGATCAGGTCGGGTCTGAAAGTAGGCTTATTGATCAAATAATCTTTATACAAATAAAAAAAATCTGTTTTAAGATTGTTTTGCAGGAAAATCAAGCTATCTTTGCGGCAAATTTCGAAGACGGAATCATGACCAAGCCTTTAAAATACAGTTGGACAGCCACTTTTACAGCTTTTTTACTCATTTTTTGCATGTTGCTCCCTGCCTTCACTTTTGCTCAATCAGAGGGAAATAATGCGCAGGATCAGGAAGCTGTTGATTCCTCGGATGAAGTGGATGGTTTTGATGCCAATGCGGTCATTCTGGAACACGTTAAGGATTCACATTACTGGCACTTCTTTTCTGTAAAAGGCTTTGAAGCTTCTCTGGCGCTTCCGGTTATTCTGTATGTTCCTAAATCGGGATTCTCCATTTTCATGTCCTCCAGATTTCATCATGGAGAAGTGGCTTATCGGGGGTTTCGTTTGCTAACGCCGGAATATATTGCTAAATATAATCTTTCTACGAATAAATATTTCCCGGGGACTATCATTGCCGTAAACCCGGATGGCTCCCCCAATCTTTTTATCCCGGTTTATGATATTTCGTTGACTCGCAATGTATTGCAGGCCATACTTTCGGGTATCTTGTTGATTCTTATTTTTGTAGGGATGGCACGAAAATACGCTCGAAATCCTAACAAAGCCCCCAGTGGTTTTCAGAATGCGCTTGAGCCGTTTGTGCTTTTCATTCGGGATGACGTAGCCCGTCCCTACCTTGGCAATAAGGCGGATCGTTATTTACCTTTTCTACTGACCATCTTTTTCTTTATCTGGATTAACTCGCTGTTGGCCCTTATTCCTGGTTCTGCCAACGTGGCGGGGAATCTGGCTTTCACGGGTGTGCTGGCTGCCTTTGCGTTTGTGTATATTCTGGCCAGCACCAATAAATATTACTGGCAGCATATATTCTGGCCTCCGGGGATGCCTTTTTTAGTTAAACTGGTATTGATACCGGTAGAGATTCTGGGGATATTTACCAAGCCTTTTGCGCTGATGATTCGTTTGTTTGCCAACATGCTGGCCGGTCACATGATCATTTTGAGTATTATCTCTCTGATTTTTATTTTTGGTGGGATGATCGTTGCTGTGGGATGGGGCTTCTCAGTGGTTTCTGTGGCTTTTACCATATTTATGTATTTTGTGGAATTATTGGTAGGGCTGATTCAGGCGTTCATTTTTGCAAACCTGTCGGCTCTGTTTATCGCGCAGGCTTTTGAGCATGGGCCACATCATCGGCTGGAGGAGGAAGAAATTATTGTATAAATTTTCAATTTCGGATTTTTTTAATCATCATAAAAACAAATCAATATGACACTTTTGAGTATTTTGTTTCTTGCTGCAAGTGGCCTGGGTAAAATTGGCGCTGGCGTAGGTGCCGGATTAGCTGCCATTGGCGCCGGTGTGGGTATCGGCCAGATCGGTAAAGATGCCATGAATGCTATTGCCCGTCAACCGGAAGTTTCCGGAGAAATTCGGTCTAACATGATTGTGATGGCCGCCCTTATTGAGGGGGTTGCCCTTTTCGCAGTTGTGGTTGCCATTCTTGCATTGTTCGTTTAAGAAACAAAGCAACATTTCTTACTGCATTCAGAGCACAGGGCCGAGAATGCAGTAAGTTTTTTAAACTGAAGTGCCCCTGAATATTGATTACTGATTACGATTAACTAAACAACTAATAAAAGATGGATTTACTGAGCCCCGGTATTGGTTTGATTTTCTGGATGGCCATTATCTTTTTGATAACGCTGGTCATCTTACGAAAGTTCGCCTGGAAGCCCATTCTCAAGATGCTGGATGACCGCGAAAAGGGAATTGCGGATTCTATTGAGACTGCAGACCGCATCAAGGCCGAAATGGCACAAATGAAGTATGAGCATGAAGAGATGCTAAAAGAAGCCAAAATTGAACGTAGCCGTATTTTAAAAGAGGCAAAAGAAGCAAAAGACCAGATCATAAATGAGGCGAAAGAACAGGCTAAATCTGAGGCGCAAAAAATTATTGAAGGCGCTCAGGTGGCAATAAATAACCAAAAAATGGCGGCTCTTACCGATGTTAAAAATCAGGTTGGCCAATTAGCCGTTGAGGTAGCGGAAAAAATACTCCGTAAGCAGTTGAGTGAGGGAACTGCTCACCAGGATTATATACGTCAGTTGGCAGGTGAGATAGAATTAAATTAACTTATATTATAAAGAAGAACTGCTATGCCTAATCCCCGTTTGGCCGAACGTTATGCGAAGTCTGTTATTGATCTGGCCGTAGAAACAAAACAACTGGATGCTGTTTTTAGGGATATGAACCTGCTGAAAGCTTCCTGCAAAACCAATAAGGATTTGGTGAGTTTCTTAAAGAGTCCGGTTATTCATGCAGACAAAAAGGAAAAGATTTTTACAGCCATTTTTGGGAAAAAGGTTTCGGAACTGACCTATAAATTTTCTGTGCTTCTGATTAAAAAAGGCCGCGAAGGTTTCCTTCCGGAGATTGCTGCCGCCGCAATTCGTCAATACCGGAGGATCAAGCATATCCGCCAAGTGAAAATGACAACCGCTGTTGCACTCTCAGAAGAATTGAAATCAGAGATTATTGAAAAAATAAAAAGTGAAATCCCCGATCAGCAAATAGAGTTGGTAATGAATGTGAAAAAAGACCTGATTGGCGGTTTTGTGCTGGAAACAAACAACACCATTTTTGATGCCAGTATTTCCCGTGATTTGCAAGACATTAAGAAGCAATTTACGAGTAACGCTTATATATATAACATTAAATAAAAAAAAGAATACCTTTAAATAAACCCCTTAACAAACTGAGTTATGCCGGAAATAAAACCTGATGAAATATCTGCGATATTACGTCAACAATTAAGCAATTTTAATGCCTCTGCTGATCTGGAAGAAGTAGGTACTGTTCTTCAGGTGGGAGACGGTATTGCCCGTATTTATGGGTTGAACAATATCCGATCTGGAGAGTTGGTAGAATTTGAAAATGGTCTTAAGGCTATCGCCCTGAATCTGGAAGAGGATAATGTTGGGGTCGTTTTGATGGGCGAGTATAACGAAATTAAAGAGGGTGCCACGGTTCGTCGTACCGGACAGATTGCCTCCATTAAAGTGGGGGAAGGGATGGTCGGACGTGTAGTGAATACGCTTGGAGAGCCAATAGACGGCCAGGGCCCGCTATCGGGGGAACTGCATGAAATGCCAATTGAGCGTAAGGCCCCCGGAGTGATATTCCGTGAGCCGGTGAAAGAACCGCTGCAGACAGGAATTAAATCTATAGATGCCATGATCCCGATTGGCCGTGGGCAGCGGGAATTAATAATTGGCGACCGCCAAACGGGTAAGACGGCCATTGCTATCGACACCATTCTGAACCAAAAGGAATTTTATGAAGCCGGAGAACCGGTTTATTGTATTTATGTTGCCGTGGGGCAGAAAGCCTCCACTGTGGCCCAGGTAAGGAAAACACTCGATGAGCGGGGCGCTATGGCTTATACCACCATTGTATCAGCCTCGGCTTCCGATCCTGCTCCGCTACAGTTTTATGCTCCTTTTGCCGGAGCGGCTATTGGGGAATATTTTCGCGATACCGGACGGCCTGCGCTGATCGTGTATGATGATTTGTCCAAACAGGCAGTGGCTTATCGTGAAGTTTCCTTGTTGCTTCGCCGCCCTCCGGGACGTGAGGCGTACCCGGGAGATGTGTTTTATCTGCATTCCCGTTTGCTGGAACGTGCCGCAAAAATCATTACCAATGATGAAATTGCCGCCGGAATGAATGATCTTCCCGAGGAGCTCAAAGGAAAAGTGAAAGGCGGAGGCTCGCTGACGGCTTTACCCATCATTGAAACACAAGCCGGGGACGTATCTGCTTACATTCCTACCAATGTCATTTCCATTACAGACGGACAGATATTTTTAGAGTCTGATTTATTTAACTCCGGTATCCGTCCGGCTATTAATGTCGGAATTTCTGTGAGTCGCGTAGGGGGTAGTGCGCAGATTAAATCCATGAAAAAAGTAGCCGGTACCCTGAAACTGGATCAGGCTCAATATCGAGAGATGGAAGCCTTCGCCAAGTTTGGCAGTGATATGGATGCCGCTACAAAAGCAATCCTTGACAAGGGAGCGCGAAACGTGCAAATCCTGATCCAGGGACAGTATTCACCGGTTCCGGTAGAAAAGCAGGTTGCTATTATTTACCTGGGAACCAACGGACTGATTTCTGAAGTGCCCGTAAATAAAGTAGGCGAGTTTGAGAGCGTTTTTCTCAACGAAATGGAATCTCAACTGCCGGAGGTGCTGGAAGCCTTTAAGAAAGGGAAACTGCCGGAAGAGGGAGTCCAGAAGATGGTGGACCTGGCCAACGGAATCATTCCGCAGTTTCAGGAGTAATCATTCAATTTACGAC
>CAYRBD010000064.1:0-10638 GCA_964422465.1 uncultured Chitinophagaceae bacterium | reverse complement strand
GACCTGGCCAACGGAATCATTCCGCAGTTTCAGGAGTAATCATTCAATTTACGACCGTTCTATTCGGAAGCCCTCAAAATTTTGGAGGGCTCCGGGATGAACCTGCACAGTGGTAACCTGTGCTGCAGGAGGGCCTTTTCTGCACCAGTCAATAAATAACTTTAGCGCTTCTTCGGTTCCCTCTGCTTCGGCATATACACTGCCGTCCTTCTCATTTTTTACAAAACCGGTTACGCCAAGTTGCCGGGCAGTTTGTTGGGCCGAGGCCCGATAAAATACACCCTGCACCCGGCCCGCTACAGCTATATTTTTATGTATAAAAGCCATTCAGCTAATTTCCTCAAATTGGTAACTCGAATAACGAAATATCTCTAATTTAATCCAAAAATTAATGTATGCAAGTTCAGCAAAAAGTCACATTTATCCAACCTTTTGCAGGAATAAGTTTTATTTATGTTCAGGTTCTTCCAAAAGTATTTCACAGGTTAGATAAACATCATTACCTTTAGGAACGACTCTCGTGGCTGCAAAAAAGGGGCTATTGAGTATTTAGAACAAGAGGGAAGATTTATCTTTGCACTAATTTTAATTTGTTTTCTAATCAGATGCAACGTTTCGATATTTCATATTGTCCTAATAGAACAAGGTTAAATTTTTTTTATAAGCTGTTAAGTATAAATATCCATATATGAAATTCATCAAAAATAATACATTGATTTTTATAGGCATATTAATTTTTTTTGCCGTTTCTTGCAAGAAATCAAAGAATAATTCGGTGGTAATAGATGCAGTAGTAGATATTCAGTTTGTAAATGAACAAAATGAAAACCTTATCGGCCAAGTGGAGACTGTCGATTTTAATAATTTAAAAATATATTATCTGATTAATGGGAAGAGTGAACTATTTAGTAAAGGTAACTTAGAACACCCCAAAGGATATATGATCTTTAAAGACAAAAATGGGAAAAAAATTGTAAGACTATTTTTAAATACTCAGGGTAGGGCTCCGATTACTTTAATACAGTTTAATAAGGCTGATACTGATACGGTTAAGTGCGAATTTTATAAGAAGGATGGATCTATCATTTGCAAGAAGGTTTGGTATAATAATGCGTTAAAATGGGAGGTTAACGGTAATAGTTCTAAGAATAGAGAAATTTTAATAGTTAAGAAATTTTAAATTTATAGAATTAGATAGTTATCTTAAATGTGGCTAAAGCCCATATCCTCTGCCATCCTTTTTACAGTTGACTAAAGTCAACTGCAATGGATATCAAGCTGCTATGTATTGCAGTCTGCTTTAGCAGACTGTATTTATAGAGGCTGTTACGAGGGGCTTTAGCCCCATAACGCGACTTAAATACCTAATTTCATTAAATTTTTTATCATGGGATTATTTTTTACTGCTTAGAAGTCTTGACTCTGTCCAATGCGCTGTTAGATAGCCCTACAAGTCTGTCGACTGTTTCTGCTTTTGCCCGGGTTGGAGATAGTTCAGCCATGACGTAATTGACACACTTTCAAATTCCACCCAGGTTGCAACAATATGGTAATTTACAAACATTGGGCGATGGCTACAAAACTATCTGCTTTGAGCGATGCCCCTCCTATTAAAGCGCCATCAACATCCGGACAGGAGAAAAGCGCTGCCGCATTTCCTGGTTTGCAACTTCCGCCATAAAGGATAGAGATTTGGTCTGCAGTCTCCTTACTATATTTTTTGGCTATCCGGGAGCGGATGTAAGCATGCATCTCCTGCGCCTGATCCGGCGTAGCTGTTCGCCCGGTACCGATAGCCCAGATGGGTTCATAGGCAATTACAATTTTCTTGAGGTCAGCCTCTGGTAAATCAAAAAGACTGGTTTGCAGCTGTTGAGCTACAAAAGTATTTTGTTCTTCTTTTTCACGTACTTCAAGTGGCTCGCCACAACAAAATACGGGTTTTAATCCATGTGCAAGCGCCAGGCTTGTTTTCTCTTTTAAAATGGCATTTGTTTCGCCATAATAAGCACGCCTTTCAGAATGGCCGATAAGTACATAATCCACACCAATAGATTGCAACATAGCTGCGGAGGTTTCACCGGTATAAGCTCCCGAAGCCTGGTTGGCTACATTTTGAGCACCTATATAAAAGCGGGAGTGGCTTTGCGTTAATTGTTTGATTTCAGTAAGGTAGGGAAGGGGAGGGCAGAAAATAACTTCCTGGGTTTCCGATAAGTGCAATCCTGCATTAAGTATGTCCTGTAACAGTTTTTTCCCTTCTTCAAGGGTTAAGTTCATTTTCCAGTTTGCTGCTGCAATTTTTTTTCTCATGGGTTGAAGGGTTATGTTGTTGAATGGTTAAATGGTTAAATGGTTTTATTGCTTTATTGTTAAATTGTTATAAAGGTCTTTCAGGAGTTGCATGTATTTTTCATCCGGCTTTTTTCCTTTTAGCTGCATCCATCCCCTGGCATCTCTTAATGCTTTTTCTAACTGATATCTTTCGTTTTCTTTCCAGTAGAAAGAGGGAACGTGTTTTGGTGGAAAGTGGGGGTCAAACAAGTGGGCTGAAACACCGACTATGGTTCCGGAGTTGATTCGGGTTTGTACAGCGGTTCTGGATAAATCTCCCATCATTACCCCACATTTCTTGCTCACGGTAACCAGTTTTTGTTCCTTTTGAACCCATATCTTAATGTCTTGTGCAGAGTTTTTCAGATTGGAACAGGTGGTGCCTGCTCCCCAGTTGCACCATTCCCCAATAACGGAATCTCCAAGATAACCCTCATGCGCCTTGTTGGAATGGCCAAAAAGGATGCTGCTTTTTATTTCTCCGCCAGCTATACAAAAAGGCCCGATGGTCGTGTCGCCGTATATTTTAGCGCCCATTTTTATCACAGAATTTTCCCTTAAGGCAAAAGGTCCACGGATATGGCTTCCTTCCATAATCAGCGCATCTTTTCCTATGTAGATCGGGCCGGTGGAGGCATTTAAGGTGGAACACAAAACCTTGGCTCCTTTCTCAATAAATATATTTTCAGGCGCAATAAAATGAGAGCCTGGTTCCGGCGCCGGCAGATGAGACCGCTTCGCGAGAGTTGCAAAATCCTGCCGGATAGCTTCCCCGTTATGTTGAAATAAGTTCCAGGGATAAGTTATAAGGGTAAAATCAAAATTATAGGGTTTTTCCTTTAGAGCCGGATTGTCCGGACTGTGTTTACTTCGGGTTATCAACCTTTGATTCCCGGATATTAAAGATGTTTCCGGGGGTAAATGATTTATTGCATCTGACAAATGCCGGTCCGGCAGAAGCCCTCCATTGATCCAATAATTGTCTTCTTCCATCTCCAGCGGGAACAAAGGGCTGAGTATTTCAGTTGTAGAAGTAGAAGTATGATGTCCCAACAAGGCTTCCCATTTCTCACGGATCGTTAAAATACCTGTTCGGCATTCGGCAATGGGCCGGGTAAGAGTGAGCGGGTAGAGTTTCTCCCGTTCTTCGGTATCGTATAAAATAAAAGCCGCCACTTTGCAAAACTAAAAAAGGTCTCCGGAAAAATGAAGACCTTTTGAATCGGTTTATTTTTGAAATTACGGTAGTAACAATCTATTTTTTAGATTTGGACTGCTGACCGTAACGTTTGCGGAACTTGTCTATGCGCCCTGCGGTATCTACCAGTACATTTTTACCAGTGTAAAAAGGATGTGAGGTATTGGAAATTTCCAGCTTTATCAAAGGGTATTCATTCCCGTCTTCCCATTGAATGGTTTCTTTTGTGGGGGCGGTAGAACGGCTTAAAAAAGCTTCGCCATTAGACATATCTTTAAACACTACGAAACGATAATCCTTAGGATGAATGTCTTTCTTCATGGTTCTCTGTCATTTTTGAGTTCGCAAAGGTATGAAAATGTGAAAAAGATTCCAAAAGTAACTTATGGAAATTCCCGGTAATGTATTTAAATTAACGTTAAAAGCCTGAAAGAAGCGCCTGTTTACCTACCTTTGTGACAAAATTTTTCTCTGAGAAAGGCCCTTAAAATAGTATTCATATTCTTTTTGTCCATAATAGGATTGATTGTATTAATCTCTATTTTGGTCAACGTTACTCCGGTTCAGAATTTCCTGGTTCGGCAGGTTTCTCATACCCTTTCCCGGCAGTTGCATACCCGGGTAGAAGTTCAACACGTGGATTTTAAATTGTTTAACAAGTTTATTATTGATGGCGCTTATGTGGCTGACCTGCAGGGGGATACCCTGCTCTATACGAAAAAATTAACGGTTAATGTAACCAACTTCTTTTTTCTAAAAAACAAAACGGTCTTGTATTATGTGGGGTTGGATGGCGCTACCGTCAATTTGATAAGAGCCCCTCACGATTCTACCTGGAATTTCCAGTTTATTGCGGATGCCTTTGCCAAACCGGATAAGGGGGAAAAAGGACAACTTCCGAACATCGATATCCGTAAAATTGATATTAAGGGCATCAGCGTAAACCAGATAGACGGCTGGAAGGGGAAGAATATGCATATTTCGGCTGATCGCATTTTAATTAATGCAAAAAAAATAGACCCGAGGAAGCATCAATTGCTGGTCAACAATATTCAACTGGATCACCCTCTTTTTGTATTGGAAAAATACCAATGGACAGAACCGGATACGCCGGAGCCTCCGGCAGTACCGGATACTTTAGCTCCGGAAGAAGGAGCTGACAGTTTGCAATGGAATACCGATAACTGGCAAATACAAATTGGGAAAATCAAGCTGAACAAAGGCGCTTTTGCCCTTAACGACAAAGAGGCCAATCATATTGAACCCGGTTTTGATCCCCAGCACATTGCTTTTTATGATATCAACGGAAGTCTGGACAGCGCTCATTTTGATAAAGATTCAGTTATCTGCCGCCTGAATATCACGGCGAAGGAAAGAAGTGGTTTACAAGTGAAGAAATTGAGCGGACGTTTTAAAATGTCTCCCGTAACCATAGAGGTGTCGGATATGGATCTGGTAACCAATAGAAGTCACCTGAAAGATTATTTTGCCCTGCAGTTTAATGAATTTGACGACTTATCCGATTTTGTAACAAAGGTTACCATGCGTGGGCATTTTACCGATGCCCGCGTATCTTCAGATGATATTGGTTTTTTTGCTCCTCCGCTAAAAGCCTGGAAGAAAGATTTTACGGTAAATGGACTGGCGTATGGTACGCTGGATCAATTGAGGGGAGAGGAACTGGAGATTAAAGCCGGCGCATCTTCCTCTTTTGACGGTTCTTTCAGCATGACGGGCCTGCCAGACATAAACAACACATTTATTGACATAAAAGCAAAAAAACTAAGCACTTCCGGCCGGGATATCCAGAAATTTATTCCTGTGCTTAGCCAGGCTAAGGGCATTAACCTGGATTCGTTATCCTACTTAAATTTTAATGGGAATATAGTGGGGTTTATTTATGATTTTGTGGCCTATGGTAATTTTGCTTCCAACCTGGGCAATATCCGCTCTGATATTAACTTGAAATACGGGCCTGCTCATCAGGTTCCCATTTATTCAGGAAGCCTTTCGTCCGGGGGATTTGCGCTGGGCACCTTTTTAAACCAGGATCAGGTTGGGAATATTGCTTTTAATGTTAAAATTAAGGGATCGGGTTTTACCCTCGCGCAGGGAAATGCAGAAGTAAATGGACAAATTAAACAACTTGAGTTTAAAAATTATCCTTATCATAACATTCAATTGGAAGGAACTTTTCAAAAAAAACTTTTTCAGGGGCAGGTACAAATAGCTGACTCTAACCTGGCCTTAGATTTTAAGGGCAGCATAGATTTCAATGACAGCCTCCCACAATTTGATTTTAATTCCGAAGTTTATAAAAGTGATCTCCTGGCCTTAAACCTGACAACAGATTCTATTTCTTTTTCCGGTAAACTGGGAATGGACTTCAAAGGCAATAGTTTAAATGACTTTCTCGGGGAAGCGAGGCTTTATGATATTCAATTGTTTAAAAATAAGGTGCGCGTTGCTTTTGATACTTTAGTAGTAAATTCTTTTAAGGATAGTGCTGATAGCAAGTGGCTTACGCTTCAGGGTAATGAGATCAGCGGCTACATACATGGTAAATATGATCTGATACATCTTCCGGATGTTATACTTTTATTTTTGAGCAGATATTTTCCAGACAAAATCAGACCGCCGGAAGAGAGAGGTATCAAAGAAGAATTTTCATTTGCCCTGCAACTGGGAGATTTAGACAGTGCCATACATTCTTTTGTTCCTGAGCTGACCGGTTTGAATGAGGGCCAATTGACCGGCCGGATCAACACCCTGCAAGACTCATTAATCCTGAATCTGGATATCGCCCATTCGGGATACAAGAATTTTCGTTTTAATGATATCCATCTGCGATCTACAGGTACGGTTAATCAGCTTAAAAATAATCTTGAGATCGGAGAGCTTTATCACAGTGACAGCCTGCTGTTTCCCATGACAAGAATTGAAACCACCACCTATCAGGATACTTCCCTGATTAGCCTGAATACAGCAGGGACCAAAGCCCTGAATCAGGCAAATATAAAGATCCGGTTTATCACACTCGCGGACGGATATCGTATTAAGATACTGAATTCTGCTATCAATTTAAATGGAAAAGACTGGCACATCACACCGGAAAATGAATTTCTTTTGAAAAAAGATAAAATTGCCGTTTCCCATTTTAATATTTTTCACAACAATCAAAGTATTACTCTTACCTCGGCAGATTCTTCCGGGGAGAAGAACACGTTTTTGGTGAATTTAAATAACCTTTATATAGAAGATTTTTCCAGGTTTTTTATACCGGGAGTATTATTGGAAGGCATTGCCAATGCCAAAATAACGGTGGAAGATCCTTTGGGGGAGATGAAGGTAGATGGGGCTTTAATGGTTTCTCAATTGTGGGTAAATGACGATTCCGTTGGTTTGGTTAAGGCTGCGGCAACCTATGATAAGAAACAAGAGCTGGTGGGATGGCGGCTGAATAAAACGGATCATCCGGAAAACAGCTTTTCCGGAGAAGGAGAAATGGGGGTAGGGCCGGAAAATAATAAACTTCAAGGTGTTTTTATCCTGAATCATACCGATATTCATGTTCTGAATTCTTTTATCACTGATTATCTTTCAGACCTTCATGGTACAGCCACGGGCAAAGTGCAACTTGAAGGAAGCCGTGGACAGCCGGAGCTACAGGGAAATATAAAACTGGATAGCGTTGATTTGGAGGTTAATTATACCAAGGTGCGTTATACTTTTAACAATGAAACTATCCGGTTCAGCCCGGGGAAAATAGAACTGGGTTCTATTACTTTAAACGATCAGGCGGGGCGTACCGGTATCCTGAGTGGGGAGATTACCCACCATCATTTTGATGATCTCTTTTTCAATATCGCTATGAATACGCAGGCTCTTCAGTTATTGCATACTACCAAAGTGGATAACCCTGTTTATTACGGAGATGCAGTAGCGTCCGGGAAGATTGATTTTACGGGCCCGCTGAGCAATATGCAAATGGCGATCAACGTCACACCGGAAAAAAATACGCATATCGTTCTTCCTTTAACCGATGAGGAGGATATAGGAAAACATGACTTTATTGTATTTAAGCAATATGGTAAGGAGCTTAAAGCCACGCGCCCGGAACATGAAAAAGTGAACCTGACCGTAAAACTTAACGCCAACATGAATCCGAATGCACAGATTGATGTTATTGTGGATCCTGCCAGCGGAGATCATATTACAGCGCGTGGAAACGGAGCCTTGCAAATCAACGTGGATTTGAAAGGAGACTTTCAGATGTATGGAAACTATGCCATTACCGAAGGGAGTTATATTTTTTCTTTTAAAGGATTGTTGTCCCGGGTTTTTGCTATTAACCAGGGGAGTACCATCTCCTGGAATGGGGATCCGTCCAATGCGAATATCAATATCACGGCTATTTACCATGTCCCCGGTGGCGCTAATTTATCCAACCTGGTGTCCGGTGAGACTTCTGCTCTTGCAGGCCTGGATGAAAAGGACAGGAAATTGCTGCAGCAAAGGGAGAAGATTGATGTGTATCTGATCCTTAAAAACTCTTTGATGCATCCGGATATTACCTATGATATTCGCATACCGGAAGCCAGCATTAGCGCTTCCAGTCTGGTCATGACCCGCCTTCAGCAAATTCGTCAGAATCCTAATTTATTAATTAATCAGGTGGCTGCTCTATTGGCAGCGGGACAATTTATTCCTATTAATACGGGCAATACTTCCTCCGAACTACTTCGCGCCAGTGGCCTGAGCAGCGCCGGGCAATGGGTGTCTTCTCAATTAAACGGTGTGCTGAACAACCTCCTGGGAGACCAGCTAAGTAATCTGGGACTGAGTTTTAGTATGAATTACAATGCCTATTCTACTGCCGGTAATTATGGGGATATTCAGCGGAATGACGTTCAATTTAATGTGAGTAAAAATTTGTTTAATAACAGAGTACAGGTGGATGTGGGCCCTTCGGTTAATTGGGGGAGAAGCAATACGCCGCAGGCATACAATTCAAGTTACTTTGCAGGGGACTTTAGGTTTGAATATCTGATTACGCCGGATGGCCGGGTGCGGTTTATTGCTTTCAGCAGGAGCAACTACGATGTTTTATTGAATCAGAACCTGACCCGCTCCGGAATTGGCATCTCCTATACCCGGCGGTTTGATCAGCTGCATGAACTTTTTCTCAATAAACAGGAAAAGAAACAAAGAGACTCCGCCAGGAGCAGACAAATGGAACAATACTTTGAAGAAAACCGGGAAGATACCATACCGATCAGACCTTTTCCTGCCGATACGACCGACCTGCCCCCGCAGGTGCCTGCCAAAAAAGAAGAATAAAGAATGATTATGCTTATATAAAATCCTTCCAATCCGATAGTTCCGTATATTTCATGATGGGCCTTGCATTATTGAATACAGATAGATTTGACATTAGTTTTTTGATATCCATTTCGATATGCTTAGAGCAATTATCATACAAATCTGTCCTATATCCTTTTTCTACCATGTTGAATACATTTTGGAGACATATCAACCGGGCCACTACTTTGCCTAAATTAATCAATTGACGTTGTACCATGTCTGAGGGGGGGGCAAAGTCGAGGTGTTGTTTGAACCTTTTTGCCATCAGGTGACAATGGATTGATTTTGACAAGGCCCCATAAAGATTCTTTTCTTTTCTCTTTTTCATCTGCTTGATAACCGAGTCTGCAATCTGTGTGTAAAGCATTTCATTTGAACCTTCAAAAATTTGGAATGCTCTGCTATCTACTATTCCTCTGCCGGCAATATGTTCTAACTTATATCCGCTGGCCCCTGCAAGTTGTAAGCAAATTTGAGCAGCCTCTTGCATCAAATCAGTTACCAGCGCTTTCATACTATTGGCTTCCAGACCTTGTCCGGAAGCATCGTGCTCAATGCCACTAATGGCAGAAGCCTTGGCACACATTCCCGAACATAGCGTATAGGAAGACTGAATACGAGAAAGTTGATACTGAACAGAGTCTAGTTCTATCAGCATTTTCCCGGCTACCTTTCGATGGGTACAATGTCGCAAAGCTTCATCCAACATTCTTTGTATAAATCCCATTCCCATTCCCGGAAACTGCATTCTACTTCGGTGTAAAATATCCAACATCATTTTAATTCCGGTACTATGGGGTATTAACCGATGACTTTCAGGCACCGAAACATCGATCTTATTTAATCCATAGGGAATCATATAGAGGCCAAGATTGTTGAAGTATTGTTCGACCTGAATCTCCTGTTTTCGAAGTGCATTTTCCGTAACGAAAAAAGAAACATCTCTCGAAAGCTTATTGTGGCCCAATTTCTCTCTGGCAGCAACTATCCAAAAGTCTGCCATGCCGGTAAGCCCCTGCCAGTGTTTCTGCCCTTTAATGTGATAATTGCCATTCTCTTTTTCAAAACTCGTCCTCATACTCAGGGCATCACTGCCAAAATCGGGTTCGGTTATCATCAACCCTCCCATTGCTCTTTCATGGAGAAACTTATTGAAGATATACTGCTGAATTTCAGGGTTCCCATATTTGGCCAAGGGTTCTAAAAATAAACCCATATTAATCCCAAATATTAAAGATAAGGATAGCGATTCGTAGGATGCCGTTGATAACACTCTCAAACATTCATCTATCCGGCCCCCTCTTCCTCCAAAACTTTCAGGAATGACTACAGACAAAAGGTTAGATTCCCTGATCGTAGCCCATAGTGCTTCCGGCAAACCTCGCTCAAGAGAGAGATCATCGATATTTTCTTGCTCGTGGAATAAATGATGTAACCGGCTTTTAAATTGGTCTATATAGTTATTGAAGTCGTTCTCCATTTATGATCATTCTCCTCAGCAATTAATGCTGTTACTTCCTCTTTTATTCGAGGACTCATTTTTTATATAATGCTAAAAGCAACAAGACGTCTTCTGAATAATATTTTGACTCGTGGGGTTCCATAATGAAACAGTTTACAACAAAGATATCAAAAATATCAGTCTTTCAGGCTAAACCCGGTTTCCAGTACCTCTTTTGAATTTCCACCAACAAACACTTTAAACTTTCCCGGTTCAGCGGTCCATTTCATTTCTTTATTAT
>CAYRBD010000063.1:0-18750 GCA_964422465.1 uncultured Chitinophagaceae bacterium | reverse complement strand
TTACTTTTTCCACTTTTGCACAAAATAGTTGGAAACCTGTTGGAGACAAAATTATGACCACTTTTGCTCAGGAGGTCGATCCTCAAAATCCATTGCCTGAGTATCCACGCCCGCAGATGGAACGCAAAGAGTGGCAAAACCTGAATGGCCTCTGGGATTATGGCATCACCTTCAGAATGGAAGATAAAATCCCTTCTGATTACAAAGGAAAGGTACTGGTCCCCTTTGCTATTGAATCGGCATTGTCCGGGGTGGGGAAACAGGTCGGAACTGATAAAAAATTATGGTATCACCGCACTTTTGAAGTACCGGCTAAATGGAAAGATAAAAGGGTATTGTTGCATTTTGATGCGGTAGATTGGGAAACGAATGTATTCGTAAATGGCCAAAAAGTGGGCATGCATCGTGGGGGATATGATGCTTTTACTTTTGATATAACGGATTATTTAAGACCGACCGGGAAGCAACAACTGACCATAAGCGTTTGGGATCCTACCGATGACGGCACGCAGCCTCGTGGAAAACAGGTCAATCATCCCAACGGAATTTGGTACACTTCTGTAACAGGTATCTGGCAAACCGTATGGATGGAACCGGTGAGCAAAGCACACATTACTTCCACAAAATATTTTCCTGATATTGATCAGGAGTATTGTGATTTTGAAGTATATACCAGCCAGGCTGATGAGCATCTGAACGTTAAAGTCAGTGCTCTTCAAAACGGCAGCGTTGTGGCAAGTGGGGTGCAAAAAGCCGGAAAAAATGTAAGATTAAAATTTCCCAACCCTCGTCTTTGGTCTCCGGACGATCCTTTTTTATATGATTTAAAAATACAGTTGTTGCGTGGAAATGAGGTGGTAGATGAGATAAAAAGCTATATGGGAATGCGAAAAATAGCTGTTGCCAAAGATGCCAACGGCCTTCCACGTATTATGCTCAATAATCATTTCCTTTTTCAACTTGGATTTCTGGATCAGGGATGGTGGCCAGGTAGTTTATATACACCGCCTACCGATTCTGCTATCCGGTTTGACTTGGCGAAAACGAAAGAGTTCGGATATAATTTATTAAGAAAGCATACCAAAGTAGAACCGGCTCGTTGGTATTATCATTGTGATAAAATGGGGATATTGGTTTGGCAGGATATGCCGACCGGGGATATGGATGGCCACCCTAAAAATGCCGATGGCGAGATCATTCGTAAAGCACAATCTTCTTATGAATTCAGCAAAGAACTGAAAGCTATGATTGATCAGCATTTTAATCATCCCTCTATTGTAATGTGGGTTCCTTTTAATGAAAGTTGGGGGCAGTTCAATACGATTAAAATAAGCAATTGGATTGAAAAATATGATCCTACGCGTCTGGTGGACGGCCCCAGTGGCTGGATAGATTTCCCGGGGGCGGGTAACGTACAGGATATGCACAAATACCCGGGACCCGGGATTCCCGAATCCAAAGGCGATAATCGGGCGCTGGTGCTGGGAGAGTATGGCGGCCTGGGTTTACCTTTAACAGGACATACCTGGCAGCAGAAGAAAAATTGGGGTTATGTTTCCTACAAATCAGAGGCAGAGTTGCAACAGGCTTATATTAAATTGGTGGATCAGCTGCCTGCACTCATTCAGAAGGGGTTGTCGGCGGCAGTTTATACCCAACTTACAGATGTAGAGGTAGAAGTAAATGGGTTTATGACTTATGACCGGAAAGAATTCAAATTACTGAGTCCTGAAACGGTAGAAAAAAACAAATCGCTATATCAGGTAAAAATAGAGGAATAATTTTTTGAGATTTAATGATGCGAACACGAAACCTCTTCCTCCCCGTTCTTCTTATTGTGATTCTGTCTGCCTGCTCTGCCAAAAAGGAGCGGCTGACAGAATTTGTGAATCCCTTCCTGGGAACAGCTCCTTTAACGGATAGCGCAGTCATCGGGTATCAGCCTCCTCCGGGCTGGCGGGTTTGGGCAGGGCTGGTTTTCCCGGGCGCATCAGTTCCCAATGCGATGGTTCAACTTAGTCCCGTAACCAAGTACCATACCGGAGCCGGTTATCAGTATGAGGATTCCATTATTTATGGGTTTACTCATACATGTAAAGGACATTGGAACTTGTGCAATATTCCGCTTTTGCCCATAACCGGAGAAGTGAGCGCCAATGATTTTGGGTCAAGGTTTAGCCATGAAAAAGAAGAGGCCCATCCTGGATATTACCGGGTTTATCTGGAGCGCTATGGTATAAATGTCCGGCTAACCTCCACTTTGCGCTGTGGTTTTCATCATTACACTTTCCCGAAAGGAAAAGAAAAAAAGTTGATCGTAGATTTACAAAAGTCCAATGAACACGTTAGGGGATGGGATATTCGGCAGAGAACGGACCAGGCGTTTTCAGGTTATCAGTTAACCGGGGATACCCTCTTTTTTTATGCAGAAACCAATGCAGCCATTACGGGCCTTGATTCCCTGATACAAGATAGGAGAATAGTGCCGGTTGTTCATTTTGATAAAACCCGTTCTTCCCTTGACGTTAAAATAGGATTGTCCTATGTTAGTGAGCAGAATGCTAAATTGAATCTGGACAAAGAAATAGGAAATAAAAATTTTGACCAGGTAAAGACAGAGGCTTCTGATACCTGGGAAGCCCTGCTGTCAAAAATCAGAATATCCGGTGGCAACTCAAAACAAAAAATGCTGTTTTATTCTTCTCTCTACCGTTCCTTTTTATGGCCGGCATTGCGGAGTGATGTCAATGGTGATTTCAGGGATGCAAGCGGTAAAGTAGAGAATAAAGGTTTTCGATATTATACGATTCCCTCTCTTTGGGATACCTACCGGAATAAGGTTGTTTTGCTGGGCCTGTTACAACCGAAGGTCACAACTGATGTTATTAAATCCTTAGTTGACAGGGGAAAGAGAACCGGTTTTATCCCTACTTTTTTTCATGGAGATCATGGCGCTGCTTTCATAGCCGGCTCTTATCTGCGTGGGATTAAAGATTTTGATGTTAAAACAGCTTATCAGTTGCTGCTAAACAACGCAACGAAGGAAGGCGGAACCCGTCCTTATATTAAAGAGTACATAAAGAAGGGGTATATCTCTACGCCGGATATTAATGATCCCAATGTAGAAACAAAAGCCAAAGGCGGAGTGGCCAAAACGCTTGAATATGCATTTGATGATTATGCTGTGGCCCGGCTTGCCAAAGCATTAGGGGACTCTTCCAATTACCATACTTTCATGAAAAGGGCTGAAAATTATAAAAATGTATTTGATCCCTCTACCCGGTTTATGCGGGGTCGGCTGAAAGACGGTCAGTGGGTCAAAAATTTTAACCCGCAGTATCCTTATTATGAATATATGTATCGGGAAGCCAATGCCTGGCAGGTTTCTTTTTTCGCTCCTCAGGATATGCCGGGGCTGGTAAAATTGTATGGCGGCAAAAAAGCCTTTGAAGCCAAACTGGATTCTTTCTTCACAATTCCCTGGAATCCTCATTATATTGCCCGGAATATCTCCTGTTTTATCGGACAGTATTGTGTGGGGAATCAACCGGATCATGAAGCGCCTTTTTCCTATTATTTTGTAGATAAACCTGGAAAGTCGCAACATATTTTGGATAGTATCATGAACCATTTTTATGGAATAGGGAAGAGCGGATTGGCGCTCCCGGGGATGGATGATGCGGGAGAAATGTCATCCTGGTACGTATTTGCAGCAATCGGTTTATATCCTTTTAGCTCCGCTGATGCCAGATATATAGTGAGTGTTCCCTTGTTTGATAAAATAGAATGGGAACTGGCTCCTCAAAAACACCTGATTATCCATAAAACAGGGAATAGCAGGACCTTAAAGGGGATTCGATGGAATGGGAAGAACCACAAAGGTTATTTCATTTCTCAAAGGCTATTTCAAAAAGGAGGGGAGTTGGAAATAGAAACGAAATAGGGCTATAGAATTAGATGGATTTTTGAACCTTAAGAAATATAAAACACAAAAAACATGTCTGAACGCCACATTTCATTTTCCGGGAAAAATACCGGTAAAGGGATATCCCGCCGTAAAGTTTTGGGCGCTGTAGCCTCCTGGTCGGCCCTTGCAGCCATACCCGGGGTTGTTCATGGGAAAGAGAGATTTCCAACTAATACGCCCGGAGCAGATCACACTTTCCCTTCGTTAGCAACCATAAACCGTCCAGGTCGTTCCCGGCAGTTTACTACTTTTGATCCGGGAACCAAAGAAAAGGCCTATCCCATCCAGCCAGGAGAAAAGAAAGATCTGGTTCATTATCAGGGAACGGGCATTATTTCCAGGATGTGGATGACTATTTCAGGTTGGTTTTGGATGTATTGGGAACCTGACACTTATACCGATCCAACCATTTTGAAAAAATTAATCCTTCGTATTTATTGGGATGGAAAAGACTATCCTTCTGTAGAAGCACCCATAGGAGACTTCTTCGGTGTCGGCCAATGCGAATACAAACAATACCTGTCTAAGTTCCTTGGTATGTCCAGCGGTGGATTTTATAATTATTTCCCAATGCCTTTTTCAAAAGGTGTACGTATTGAAGTGGAAAACAGGCATGACAAAGTTATTCCTTATGTTTTTCTAAATGCCAATTACCGGGCATTAGATACTTTGCCCGAGGAGTCAGGCCGTTTTCATTGTCTTTATAATTCAGGTACAAACCCTGGTGGCGAGCCTTTAACTGTTCTTAAAACAAAAGGCCGGGGACAGTATGTAGGTTGTTGTCTTTCTATGCAGGGGAAACCCAAGAATTATTTATCTTTTCTGGAAGCTCCGGAGTATTTTTATATTGATACCGACAATCTTACCAAACCGACTTTCACCGGCACAGGGTTGGAAGATTATTTTGGCGGAGGCTGGTATTTTAGAGACGGGCCATTTGATGGAATGTATCATGGTGTTCCGATTAAAGATGCTTTGCGTTCTATGATTACGATGTACCGTTTTCATGAAGAAGATGCTGTCAGGTTTGATAAGAGTATTGAGATGGCCTTTATTAATCCCCGGCCTGCAGAACAATTGCAGGAGTTTAAATTTTCCTCTACGGCTTATTGGTATCAGGCGGAAGCAACTAAGTTAGCCTTTACACTGCCTCCAAAAGATAAACTGGTGGACTGGTACCGAATAAGGGATACCGACCATCAATCTATTCCATGAAGATGAGAAATACTTAAAGATATATGGTATTTTACCCCCTCAATTTAAAAGTTTTAACATGAAAAGTAACCCCTCTTTAGTAAAATCAGCCACTTTATTTTGTATAACTGCCTGCCTGCTGTTGAATTTTTCCTGCAATAATACATCCACCTCTTCCAATAATCAGGAAGATACTGTTTCTGCCATAGCTACACGCTGGCCTGCTGAAAAAGCCGGTCAATGGTATCAGCAGCAGGGTGGATGGTTGATCGGATGCAATTATACACCGGCCTATGCCGTGAACGAATTGGAGTTTTGGCAGGCTGCTACTTTTGATACTGCCCGTATTGACAAAGAATTGGGCTGGGCACAGGGGTTAGGATTCAACGTGGTTCGGGTTTTCTTGCATAATTTACTATGGAAGCAGGATTCTGCAGGATTCCTAAATCGAATGGATCAGTTTTTGACAATTGCGGATCGGCATGGCATAGGCGCCATGTTTGTATTTTTTGATGGCGTATGGAATCCATTTCCGAAAATGGGTAAACAACCGGCGCCGGTTCCCCATGTGCACAATTCCGGATGGGTTCAGAGCCCTGGAGCTGAAATTCTTTCGGATACCACTCAATATGGTCAGTTGAAAGATTATTTGCAGGGTGTGATGCGTCATTTTAGCAAAGACCCACGTGTGAAAGTATGGGACCTTTTTAATGAACCGGATAATGACAATGGCGGGCGATTTCCAAAAGGGCTTTCCCCTGAAGAAAAGTATAAATATTCGTTTATCCTTTTGAAAGATGCATTCAAATGGGCAAGAGAAGTGAACCCTTCCCAGCCGCTGACGGTGGCGCCCTGGCACCGCAACTGGTCTGATACCGCTAAACTAGATCCGATGGATCGGTTTATGTTTGATCATTCAGATGTGATCTCTTTTCATAGCTATGATTCCCTACGGATTACCCGAAAAAAGGTGGAGGAGCTTCAACGTTACGGGCGGCCCCTTATCTGTTCAGAATACATGGCTCGGCCTACCGGAAGTACTTTTGAGAACATACTGCCTTACTTTAAAAAAGAGCATGTTGGAGCTATCAACTGGGGTTTTGTGGAGGGGAAGACACAAACTATCTATCCCTGGGATAGCTGGACTAAAAAATACACGGCTCCGCCTAAGGTTTGGTTTCATGATATTTTTTATGAGAATGGTAAACCCTATGATACAGCGGAAGTAAATTTAATAAGGCGGCTGACAGGAGTAACTGAAACAAAAATAAATTAATGAAACTTTTCTTATTGGGCGGGTTTCTGGGGAGTGGGAAAACAACGGCGATTCAACAGGCGTGTTCTGTTTTATCCGGAAAGGTTCGCCTGGGCGTTATTACAAATGATCAAGGTACGAAGCTGGTGGATAGTGCGTTTTTGAAAGGCTTCCGAATACCGAACAGAGAAGTGGTTAAAGGTTGCTTTTGTTGTAACTATACCCAACTGGAAAAGGCCATTCGTTCTTTGGAGGTATCCGAGAAGCCGGAAATTTTATTTGCTGAATCAGTGGGCTCCTGTACGGATATCACAGCTACTGTAATCAAACCATTATTAAAATTTTATCCTGATCTTGAAATTGTGTATTCAGTATTTGCCGATGCTGCTCTTTTGTTGAAGATGGCTGCCGGCAAGCCTTTATATTTTGATGAAGACGTACAATATATTTATGAAAAGCAACTGGAAGAGGCCGACCTGCTGATAGTTAATAAAACAGATTTGTTATGGGAAGCAGAAAGGATGAAAGTAAGTGGAATGCTGAAAAGAACACTACCGGAAATACCAATTTTATTTCAGAATTCATTGCAGAGGGTGGATATCAAGAAATGGCTGCATGCGTTGCAGCATTTTAATCCTGTGAGCAAAAGAAAATCACTGGAAATAGATTATGAGCAGTATGGTTCAGGGGAGGCAAAACTCGCGTGGCTGGATGAGGAATTTGAAATTGATTCTGAACCTGATCGGGCCCTGGAGACCGCTACGCTATTAATTAATCGGTTATATAAAAAAGTACAACTTAAAAAATATCCGATCGGGCATTTAAAATTCCTTATGAAATCCGGACAGTGGCAAAGAAAAATAAGTTTTACTTCGCTCAACGAACCGGCTTTGAAACAGACGCAATCCATAATGAATATGCGAACAATTATTTTATTAGTGAATGCGAGAATACAAACTGATCCGGGAGCGTTACAAAAACTTTTTTCGGAGGCTGTAGTTGAAATAGAAAAGCAAACAGCTTGCAAAATAAAAAGTAAAAATAGCGCCGCTTTTCAACCCGGATTTCCCAATCCGGACCATAGAATAGAAATTTAAAGATGAAAAATTTAAATATTACAAACCGGTTTACCCTGGTTATTTTGCTGTGCATGGGGGTTGGATTCTCAACTGCTAAAGTCTTTGCACAATCGGGGAAAACGAGCCAAACAAATAGCTGGCAAAACCCTGTATTGAACCGAGATTTCCCGGACCCAACCGTCATCCGTACCCCCGATGGAATGTTTTATGCTTATGCTACCAATACCCATTTTAAAGGTAAATATGTGCATATTCAGCTAGCCTCCTCAGCGGATGGGGTCCATTGGAATTGGTTAGGAGATGCCTTACCCAATAAGCCGGAATGGGCAAGGCAATCCAATAAATTTTGGGCGCCGGATGTGGTATATGATAAAGTGAAAAAAAGATACCTGTTATATTATGCTGCGGAATCGGATGCAGATACCCTGGGAATGGGAATAGGGATAGCCGTTTCCGATTATCCCCGGGGGCCGTTCGTCAGTATAGATACTCCTTTAATTTGCGGTAAAAAGTTTGAGGTATTGGATCCCATGGCTTTTGAGGACCCGGTGAGTGGTAAACATTATTTGTATTGGGGATCGGATTTTAAACCTATTAGGGTACAGCAATTGAGTGATGACTGGCTGCATTTTGCATCGGGTTCAAAGGCAAAAATCGCACTGGAACCGGATAAGGATAAAGATTATGATAAACTCATTGAAGGGCCATGGATTACCTATCATGCGGGGTATTATTATATGTTTTATTCAGGTGATAACTGTTGTGGAATTCATGCGCACTATGCAGTAATGGCAGCACGTTCCAAAAACCCTGAAGGCCCTTTTATCCGGTACAGCGAAGCCCATCAAACCGGCAGCAGTGTGATTTTGGAGGCTAATGATCAATGGATTGCGCCGGGACATAATTCTGTCGTGAAAGATGGGTTGGGTAACTTATGGATGTATTATCATGCTATTCCCAAAACTCATTTTCAACAAAAAAAATACGGCAGGGTAATGCTACGCGACAGGATCAGGTTTGTAAATGGTTGGCCGGAAGTAGCAGAGGGCAGCCCGACCTACACTCCTCAAAAAGAGACGACCTTTACCAATCCAATTTTACCCTCAGGGGCGGATCCCTGGGCCCTTTTTCATGAGGGGTATTACTATTATATGCAGACCATGGGTAACCGGCTGGTGATATGGAAAACAAATGACCTGGCTACATTGGAGAATGCACAGAAAAAAACGATTTGGAAAGCGGTTCCCCATACTTCATACTCCCATGATATCTGGGCGCCTGAACTGCATTTTATAGCGGGTAACTGGTATGTTTATTTTGCGGCTGATAACGGGAAGAATGAAAATCATCGCATTTATGTCCTGGAAAATAAGGCAGCCGACCCTACGACAGGAAACTGGACATTTAAGGGTGAAATAACAGATTCATCCGATAAATGGGCGATTGACGCTTCTGTTTTTGAATATAAAAATCAATGGTATATGATCTGGAGTGGATGGGAAGGCGATACCAACGGGCAGCAAAATATTTATATAGCCAGAATGAAAAATCCCTGGACTATTGAGGGGCAACGAGTAATGATCTCTTATCCTGAATATGCATGGGAAAAACATGGGGATTTGCCGGGACAAATTCCGCCACATGTGAATGTAAATGAGGGACCTGAAATCTTAAAACATGGGGAGGACCTTTTTCTGGTGTATTCTGCCAGTGGATGCTGGACCGATTTTTATGCCCTTGGTATGCTGAAACTGATCAACCCCGCCAATTTATTGAGTGCAGCTTCCTGGAAAAAATACCCCAAGCCGGTTTTTAAAGAATCAAAAGAAAGTGGCGTATTTGCACCAGGTCACAATTCTTTTTTTAAATCTCCCGATGGCAGTCAGGATTGGATTCTGTATCATGCCAACAGTTTTTCGGGTGCTGGTTGTGGTGGACACCGGTCTCCAAGGATGCAGCCCTTTACCTGGAATACTGATGGAACTCCCGATTTTGGTGTACCGGTAAAAACCGGAAAACCATTAGCCCTGCCTTCGGGTACATTGGCAAAATAGGGTAGTGCTATGATTAAACGGGTAGAAACGTTTATAAATGGATAAGTTGCGTTGCGTATATTTGGAAAAAATCGTGTCGCAGCAGTCGGAAGCAAATGCTCGCCTTTTTTTTGGCACGCTAACAAAACTGATTATTTCGTCATTTTGTACTTCTTTCAAATAGGATTATTTACAAGTGAATTTTATTATGAAGCCAATGAGAGCAAGCGTTCCATTTCGTTCCGCTTTTTGTTATATTTTCTAAGAAAATATCCTTGAGTATCAAATGGTTAGAGACTATCTGTATTCCGTTTCCTACATAAATAAAATGAAACGAACAGAGGAATTGAACCAGGCTGTTTCGAAACATTATTTACGATATTATTTGGCTGTTTTTTAAAATTTATTTCCCCATGAATATAGATTTCTTACAGCTACAAACCTTTCCCCCTTGGAGTGAGTCATATTTTTCTTTTCATCCGGGACAATAGCGCTCTTTAAAGACGTAATTTCTACCTTCTCCGGTTCAATATTCTTTTCGCGCCGTATCTATCCGCACCGATTTTTCTTATCTACTTCCGTGTAGATTTGTGTCGTTGTTATTTTGGTATGCCTCTGCATCCTTGGATACGGTTTCATTGACGGAAATGCGCAGATAGAGAGGTGTCGTTCCTTCTTTGACTTTATACTTTTTTACAAAGAATGATAGGCCGAGCGTTGGAGTTTGCTGTGTCATGATATCCAAATATAGATATCTGAAAAGCAGAAGTTGACAGAAAAAAAAAGGTTCTTAGAAATGAAGTGGACTCTCAATGGGGCGTTTCAATAGCAATGACTTCTTTCGCTCCTTTCGCTTTCATTTTTTCCGGGATGATCTTGCCTATTTCCTTTTCCAATACTGTAGCTAAGCCTTTTTTGATAAAATGTTGATGGGTAACGAGACTGATCTCCCTGACGGGTTCCGGTTGTCTGAAGAAACGAACCATTTCCAGTTGTTCATCGGTGAGGTCGCGAATAGATAATTCGTTGAGGATCGTCCATCCCGAATTATGCTGTACCAGTCGCTTGAGGGTTTCCACGCTTCCGGTATTGTATTCCAGGTTTTTGGAGGCCCTGGCATGACTTTTCCGGGAGCAAATATTCAGGACCTGATTGCGCATACAATGCCCTTCGTTTAGAATCCAGATTCCGGAGGAGGGCAGGTCTTTTGCTGTGAGTATCTTTTTTTTATAAAGTTCATGAGAAGGAGAGGTATAGACAACGAAATTCTCATAAAACAGAGGTTTTTCTTCAAGAACTTTGTCATTTAAAGGGGTAGCGAACAGGCCACAATCCAACTGATCTTTTTTTAGGTAATCTACAATGATCTCTGTTGTGTATTCCCAAATTTCCAGTTTTACTTTTGGATACCGTTTGGCAAAACGTGCCACTAAAGGGGGTAAAATATAAGGGGCCAGGGTAGGGATGATGCCGATTCGCAACAGTCCTTTTACCTCATTCTTAAAAGAAGTAATAATCTCTTCTATGCGGCTATGCTCCTGAAGAACCACGCGAGCCTGTTCAATGATCAGGCAGCCTACCCGGGTGGGAACTATTGGATTGCGGCTGCGGTCGAATAGCTTGACATTTAATTCATCTTCCAGCTTATGCACCTGCATACTCAAACTTGGCTGGGTGACGAAACATTTCTCGGCAGCCGTTACAAAACTCCGGTAGGTATCCAGGGCCACAATGTATTCAAGCTGGATAATGGTCATGCTAAAACTCCAACAGCGTTTCTACCGGATCTTTTCCAAATAGCAATTGCTCCGGATGTTCCAGTAATTCTTTCACCCGTACCAGGAAACTCACAGATTCCTTTCCGTCAATTACCCGGTGGTCGTAACTCAGGGCCAGGTACATCATCGGGCGAACTTCCACTTTGCCATTGATCACTACCGGACGATCTTCAATTTTATGCATGCCCAATATGGCGGACTGGGGCGGATTGATAATAGGGGTACTCATCAGCGATCCGAATACGCCCCCGTTGGTTATGGTAAAAGTACCGCCTGTCATTTCATCCAAGGTAAGTTTATTATCACGTGCCTTTTTGGCAATGGTTATCACCGCTTTTTCTACTCCGGCCATGCTCAGGCTTTCCGCATTACGGATAACAGGCACAACAAGCCCTTTTGGCGTGCTTACTGCAATTGAGATATCACAATAATCATGATAAATAAGTTCCGTGCCGTCAATATAAGCATTCACTGCGGGCCAGTCTTGTAAAGCAAAGCAACAGGCTTTGGTGAAAAACGACATAAAGCCCAGGTTTACACCATGCTTTTCTTTAAAGGCTTCTTTGTACTGCTTTCGGATGGCTTTGATCCTGCTCATGTCCGCTTCATTAAAGGTTGTGAGCATGGCGGTATCGTTCTTTGCCTCTACCAGCCTGCGAGAGATGGTCTTCCGTAAGTTACTCATCTTCTCGCGGCGTACCTCCCGGCTAAAGAGAGGCTTGGCTGTATTGGTTCCGGGATGTTCCAGGGCAGCCATTACATCCTGTTTGAAAATCTTTCCCATGTGGCCACTCCCTTTGACCTCTGTTGTTTTCAGATGTTTATCTGCCATGATAGCATGGGCTAGGGGGGTCGCTTTAGCGGGTTTTTCTGAAGGTGTTTGCGGTTCCCGTGTTTTTGTTTGCTGATCTGTTGCAGTGTCTGGTTCTTCTTCGGGCTTTTCTTCCTGCTTTTTACGAGGGGCAGCGACATCCGTATTGATAGTAGCTACCACCTGTCCTATTTCCAGTGTATCATCAGGAGCCGCCATTTGATGGAGAGCGCCAGCTTCTTCTGCATTTACTTCAAAGGAAGCCTTTTCTGATTCCAACTCGCAAATCACTTCATCCCGATCAACATATTCTCCTTCCTCTTTTGTCCAGTTCAGCAGCGTAACTTCACTGATGGATTCCCCAACGGCGGGGATCTTAATTTCTATGATTCCTTTTCCTGCGGGGGCGGCAGCTTCGGTGGGTTCTTCTTCTTTTGTTTCAGGCTCTTCCCGGGATTGAGGCTCCTGCTCTTCTTTTTGTTCTGCCTGTTCGGATTCGGCTGTGGCCGGGGCGGCAGCCGTTTCATCTATTTGTGCAACTACTTGTCCCATTTCCACATCCTCCCCATCGGGAACCAATATTTTTAAGGCACCGGCCTCCTCTGCATTCAGCTCAAAAGAGGCCTTTTCGGATTCCAGTTCACAAATGATCTCATCCCGCTCTACGTAATCCCCATCTTTTTTTAACCATTGGGTAATGGTGGCTTCGCTAATAGATTCTCCTATGGTGGGTACTTTTATATCTATCATAATGTCTTAGGTTGAACTACCGGCTAATTTAATACAGAAAAAGCAGTTTCAATAATTTCATTTTGTTCCTCTTTGTGTATTTTTCCATAACCCGTGGCGGTTGAAGCGCTGGGGTGGCGACTTATGATCCCAAAATTAATCTCGGTAAGTACCATCCTTAAATACCATGCAGCTCCCATGTTCAGGGGTTCTTCCTGTACCCAGAACCAATCAGCCTTGTTATATTTTTTATATAAAGCATTCAATTGTTTGTGAGGCAGGGGATAAAGTTGCTCCATGCGAATAATTGCGACCTCCTTTCTTTCTTCTTCTTCTTGTTTTTTGCTCAGGTCAAAATAAACCTTTCCACTACAAAGCAGTACTTTCTTTATTTTTTCGGGATCCTTATCACAATAAGGATCTTCAATTAATTCTTTGAACCCTCCTTGAGTGAAGTCACTTATTGGAGAATAGGTTTGCGGGTGGCGTAAATTGGCTTTGGGCGAAAAATTGATCAACGGTTTTCTGAAAGGGTAAGCCAGTTGACGACGCAATACGTGGAAAAAATTTGCAGCAGTCGTGCAATTGGTAACGATCACATTGTATTCCACGGCCATCTGTAAGTAACGTTCCATACGGGCGCTGGAATGTTCAGGACCCTGTCCTTCATAGCCATGGGGGAGCAATATCACCAGCCCATTCATACGGGCCCACTTTTGCTCGGCGGAAACCACGTATAGGTCGGTAACCGATTGTGCCCCATTGGCGAAGTCGCCAAACTGAGCCTCCCAGACGCATAGAACATTGGGATTGGCCGATGCATAGCCATATTCAAATCCCAGAGCAGCGGATTCACTAAGTAATGAATTGAATATTCTGAATTCTCCCTGTCCGGCTTTCAGATTGCTCAGGCGGTTGTAACTGGCATCGGTTTCCACATCTCTCAACACTGAGTGCCGATGTGAAAAAGTACCTCTTTTGACGTCTTGTCCGCTCATTCTTACGTCCTTCCCTTCCAGCAGAATACTGCCGTAAGCCGCAATTTCGGCCATAGACCAGTCTAAAACGCCTTCCTCTTCATAAAGTCTTTTTTTGTCTTTCAGTAACTTAGCCACCTTTTTCAGGGGATGAAAACTATCCGGTATGGCAAGCGATTTCTCAACCAATAACTTCAGTTGGTCTCCTGTTATGGCGGTAGCCGGAGAGTAGTCAAAATCTTCTGGTACGGACTTCCGTAGTTCCTGCCACCAGCGTTCTGGTGTCTGATAGTGAGATTTGAGCGGATGTTGTTTGATTTCATCCAGCCGTTCCTGCAGGATAGTCCAGAAATGTTTTTCCATTTCCTTAGCCAGGCCGGCATGAATATCTCCCGCTTTGGTGAGTTGTTTGGAATAGACTTCCCGGGGATTCGGATGTTTATCGATCAGGCTGTAGAGTTTTGGCTGAGTGTATTTTGGATCATCGCCTTCATTGTGGCCATGTTTCCGGTAACAGACCATATCTATAAAGATATCGCTGTTAAATTTATAGCGGTAAAGCGCAGCCATTTCCGCAACTTTGGCCACGGCCTCCGCATCATCGCCATTGACATGGAAAACAGGCGCTTCTATCATGGCAGCCACGCTGGTGCAGTAATCTGATGACCGGGCATCATCAAAGTCGGTGGTGAAGCCGATCTGGTTATTAATAACAAAATGGATGGTTCCGCCGGTATAATAGCCGCGAAGTTTACTCATTTGCAGGATCTCATAGAAGATTCCCTGGCCTGTAATGGCTGAATCTCCATGAAGGAGAATGGGCAATATTTTATTGTAGTCGCTTTTGTAAATGACATCGGCCTTACTTCGGGCATATCCAATCACTATCGGGTCAACCAATTCTAAGTGAGAAGGGTTTGGCGTCATCTGGATGTTGACTTTCTTTCCGTTTTCTGTGGTGATATCCGAACGAAAACCTACGTGGTATTTTACATCACCACTTCCCATGGTTTCCTGCTCTTCAGTTAAATGCCCTTCAAACTCTTCAAAAATCTGTCCATAGGTTTTACCCAAAATATTGGTTAGTACGTTTAGCCTTCCGCGGTGGGCCATACCCAGAACGACTTCCTGTACCCCTTTATCGGCAGATTCGTTAATGATGGTATCCAGGGCGGGGATGGTATTTTCTCCCCCCTCCAGCGAAAAGCGCTTCTGGCCGATAAACTTAGTATGAAGAAACTTTTCAAAGACGGTGGCCTCGTTTAATTTTTGGAGGATTCTTTTTTTCTTTTTTAGGGAGATGGGCTTCAGAAGTTCTACCTCTATCTGGTTGCGAAGCCAGTCTCGTTTTTCGGGATCGTCAATATATAGAAATTCGATGCCAATGGAAGAAGCATACCATTTTTGAAGGAGAGACAGAATCTCCTGCAGCGTGGCTTTGTTTTTACCGATGAAGGTGGCGGCATAAAATTCCCGCTCCAGGTCGGCATCAGTCAGGTTAAAATACTTGAGGTCCAATAGGGCGTGCCGGTCCTTCCGGGGACGTATCGGATTGGTTTTGGCAATCAGGTGGCCTCTTTTACGATAAGCCTGTATAAGTTGATATACGGAGAACTCTTTGCTAATTTGTTCCGGGCTTAGCTTCCCGTTTGCACCTTGTTTCCCATCAGCGTTTACTACAGCGAAATCGAATCCCTCAAAAAAATGAACCCATTCTTCATCTACCGTTTCCGGGTCTTTTAAGAAGTCCTGATAAAGGGATTCAATATAGGCGGGATGCGCATTGGAAACAAAAGAAAAGTCTTTCATCTTCTGTGATTTTACTCTCTGGTTTCCGGAGATTTTAGTTATAAACAGTGTTTATGATGCAAATATCGGCCTTTTAATGTAATTCCAATCTTTTTCTTTCATTTATTTAACAGGGCGATGCAGTTATCAATTTCCTGGATGTAAGAATTGAGTGTGGAGCGTATTTCTTTCCTGAAATTTGGTTCTGTTTCAGAATCCTCTTCTGAAGAAGAGGTCATTCTCAATAATTTTATTTTTTCCTGCAGTTCATTAATTTTATTTTGTTGATCCGCGATTTTTTCTAAGCCGGCCTGTACGCTGGAACTTAATCTTTGGTTTTCTTCACGCAAAGAAATAACCTGCTTCACCAGAAGTTGAAACTTTTTATCAATATGAGATATGTTGATACCGGACATAAGAAACTTTTTTAACTTCTGATCTCGGCTCCCAGGCGTTTTTCGAAAGTTTGGATAATTCGTTTCATTACTTTGTCTATTTCCTTATCAGTAAGGGTCTTCGCAGGATGACGGAAAATAAAACTAACTCCGAAAGATTTTTTCCCGACTCCCAATTTGTCACTTTCAAAAACATCGAAAAGGCGGACCTGGTCTAAGATACCTGCTTTTATTTCGGTTATGGTATTTTCTACACTTGCGTAGGGTATATTTTTATCCAAAATCAATGCCAAATCCCGCCTTACGAAGGGGTGCTTTGGTATTTCTTCAAAAGTGAGTTCCTTTTTGGGCAGGTACCTCTTTAGTTTTTCCAGATTTAATACTGCGTACCAGACTTCCTGTTTAAGATCAAAGGTATGTCTTTTTGAAGGCGATACCAATCCCAGGGAGCCAACGTTTTCTCCATCTATCTGAAGCGCAAGAGCCTGCTGTAAGTCTTCGTTTTTTGCAGGGCGGAGCGTCAGTCGGTGTAGCGCAATACCGGAGCTCGTCAGCAGGTTTTGAACATGCCCTTTCAGAAAGTAAGGGTCAATAGGCCGGGTAGAATGCAACCAGTTTTCGGGCAGCTTGTTTCCCGAGGCGAAAAGTGCCAGGCGGTTTTCTTCTTTTTCATTTTGGCGGAGGTATGTTTTCCCGGTTTCAAAGAAAAGGATATTCTCCTGCCTGCGATTAAGGTTATAAGCAACCGCTTCAAGTCCTGTTTCCAGCAGTGTGGGACGGAGCACATCCAGTTCGCTGCTCAGGCTGTTCATCAGCCGGATCAAAGAGGCGTCCTTCGGGTAGTATTTGCTGTTGGTAATAGAGTTGGTCAATATTTCGTTGAAACCATTGTTGACAAGATAGGCGGACATGCGCTCCTTTAATTTTTCAATATCGTTGTCGGGGTTTAGAGAGGGAGCTATTCGAATATGGGTGGGGATATCAATGTGATCATAACCATCAATGCGCATGATTTCCTCAACCAGATCGGCTGCTATCATCATGTCGGGTTTGCTGAAAGGCGCTGCTGCCGTAAGCCGGTCTTCCTGCTGTTCTATAATTTCAAAGTTCAGATTGTCTAAGATGGAAGCTGCCTGGTCTATTGTAAAATCTTTACCGCTGAGCCTGGCCAGGTATTCCTTTTTTAAAACAATCCGGGTTTTCTGTTTAGGGTGAGGATAGCAGTCTGTAATCTCCGAGGCAATCTGCGCTCCACACAATTCTACCATTAAAAGAGCGGCTCGCTTCAGGGCGTAAAGGGTTCCGGAAATATCCACTCCTTTTTCAAAATGGGTGGCGGCATCGGTACGTAACCCATGCCGGAAAGAGGTGCGGCGGATTGAAACCGGATTGAAACAGGCGCTTTCCAGAAATATTTCGGTGGTTTGGTCCGTAACGCCTGAATGTAAACCGCCGAAAACACCAGCAATGCACATCCCTTCTTCCGCGTTACAAATCATCAGGTCTTTGGCATTTAGCTTGCGTGTTTCCTTGTCAAGGGTGACAAATGAAGTCCCTTCCGGCAGGGTTTTGACTTTTATTTGGTTTCCTTTGATGGCCTTCAGGTCAAAGGCATGCAGGGGTTGCCCGCATTCATGCAGTACAAAATTGGTGATATCCACAACATTATTAATGGGGCGTACCCCAATGGCGAGCAATCTTTGTTGCAGCCATTGGGGGGAGGGGCCTACCGTTATATGGCTCAGGGATAATCCGGAATAACGGGGACAGGCTTTCTCATCTTCGATGGATATTTTAATTGGGGGTGTCTTTCCGGTTACTTTAAAATTGGTAACGGGAGCAAGATCAGGCAGCATCTTCCTGCCAGCATCGTGGCCAAGCCGGGCACAAACATCGCGGGCCACGCCAATGTGGCTCATGGCGTCCATCCGGTTGGGAGTAAGCCCTATTTCATATATCCAGTCTTCTACGGGCTTGAAGTACTCTTTTGCCTGCATGCCGGGCCGGGCATCTCCATCCAATGTAAGGATGCCTTCATGGTCTTCTCCCAGGCCGATTTCATCTGCCGCACAAATCATCCCAAAGCTTTCCTGTCCGCGGATTTTGGCCTTTTTCATCTTGAGGGGCTCTCCATGAACGGGATAAATGGTGGTGCCGACCGGCGCTACAACCACCTGCTGATTTACTGCTACATTGGGGGCGCCACAAACTATTTGCAGCGGAGCTTCTCTTCCTACATCTACACGCGTGATCTTTAACCGGTCGGCATTGGGATGGGGCGATACCTCCAGTACTTTCCCAAGTACCAGCCCCTCCAGCCCCCCGGCAATCTGTTGGTATTTTTCCAGTGATTCAACCTCCAGCCCGATTGCCGTTAGGATAGTTGACAGGGTTTCGGGATCTGTTTCTTCGGAGCCGGTTGCCGTGGGTAGATAGTTGTTAAGCCAATTGTATGAAATCTTCATTAGGAAAAATCCTTGCCTTTGATTTTTTGAATAAATAGATGCCTGCAAAAGTAGCATCCTTTTAGGAAAATAAGGAGTTAATTTAATAAGAAAACCTTACATTTGTTCTTTCCGAAAAAGAGGCAGGTTATTCGTGACGTTATCCCAAAAATTACAGCATATTTCAGATGGAGATGAGCAGGCTTTCCGCCAGCTGGTCTTCCAGTTCAGCGATCGACTTTTCCAATTTGCACTACAAATTGTCAAGAATAAAGAAGATGCACAAGAGGTTCTTTCTGA